>JH610571.1 GCA_000252485.1 Prochloron didemni P4-Papua_New_Guinea
GGCTCACGAAACTCAATATAGTAGGTTATTGAGCAGTTGAGCAAATATGAGTTAAACTGTAATAGAACCGTTATCGTAAGTGCTGGATGTTGCACGGAGTTGGGGGAACAATAAGCCATGCCAAAAAAACTCTCTGATGAAAACAAACAAGAAATTCTGAAACTCTATCGCGAGTCAGCAGAAACAACCTCAACTCTAGCAGATCGCTATCAGGTGAGCAGTTCAACCATTAGCCGTTTCCTCAAAACCAACTTGTCGGCATTGGAGTACGAAGAACTGATACAGCAAAAGCGGATGAATCGTACTCCCAACCGGATTTTAGAATCGGAGGAGGAGTTCCAACCAGAATTAGTTGCAGCAACCTCTGCTGTTAGCCCCAGCAATATACCATCTTTGTTTACTGTCGAAAAAGAAAAAACTATTGTAGAAGAAGAAAAAACTATTGTAGAAGAAGAAAAAATAATTCCCACTCCAATTCTGGTAGAAGAAAAAACAATTCCCACTCCAATTCTGAAAGAGAAGCGGATAAGTCCACCAGTCAAGGCAGTTGAGGCTTACGAGCAATTGGATTTGTTTCCGGAAAACGATGGAGATGCGCAAGAGGATGAAGAACTAGTTCAAGTAGATGTGATGGCACTACAGGAACTACTTGGAGAAGAACTGGGAGATTTAAATGAAGATGAAGATGATTTAGAAGAAGAGGATGAAGATGAATGGGAAGAGGAACCATCCCAACCATTTACTCCTCGTTCTCTGAGTAGTAACTCTGACTTTCAAGTTTTGCCTTTATCTAAAGCTTCATTGCCTAATATTTGCTATGTGGTAATTGACCGTGCAGCAGAGTTAATTGTCCGACCTCTGAGGGAATTTGGGGATTTAGGTAGAATTCCTCCAGAGGAAGTACAGCAGAAAACTCTGCCAGTTTTCGATAACCACAGAGTCGCTCGACGTTTTTCCAATCGTTCTCAACGGGTAATTAAAGTTCCCGATGGTCGTTTGTTGCAGAAAACTTCTTCTTATCTACAAGCTAAAGGTATTACTCGATTGCTGCTAGATGGTCGAGTATATTCTTTTTGAAAGAGCGATCCGTAATATAATATAATATTTAGGTTGGTTTTGCAACTGCTGCCTTAAATACTATTAATTTGTAGTATTTAACTAGAGGTTCCATAGCAAAATCTACGAAATTGACCTGCATTTGCCCCCTAAATCCTCCAATACTGGAGTGTTAGGGGGATTTTCTTTTTCCTGCCTTTGCGTCAATTGTAGTTATCATGAATAATTGATTTTGTCAATACTTGAAAATAGGGAAATTTTGCCCATCTATCCCTTTTTTGTCACTCTCCGATTTTTCAAGCATATTTAAAATTGCTCAAAAGTAGAATTATTAAGCAATACAAGGCTATACCTAGATATTTTTCCCATTTTTTGCCTTTTGTGAATTTCTATGAAGAAAAAACGGCGCTAGGGCCTAGTACATAAAGGTTCTAGAATTACCAAATGGCCAAGGTGGAAGGAGAGTGACAGAAAAGGACTATAGCGCTTCGCTCCTAAAGTGTCGTTACATGCTACATGTTTATACAAAGGTGTTGCATCAGCTGCATCACCTTTGTACAAAGCGTGCATAGGCATTTTTCTTGCTCTTTTTCTTAATTGTTCATTGTTAATTGCCTGCACTGAGCGCTTGCCCTGCCCTTCGACTTCGCTCAGGGACCGCGTAGTCGAAGGGTAGCCGAAGTGTTCATTGCTCATTGCTATAGTGGGTGGACTCTCAGCATTTTTGCTGATGACAGATTTATTATTGTTCGCTTCAACCATATAATATTAAGTTAAAAGAAAAAATAAATATTTTTTTAACATTTCGCTCAAATCCTCTCCCCTTGGGGAATATGATGGGGAATAAACAGCAACAAACCAAAAGACGGCAGAGAAAATTTTGCTATCTGCCAGATTTGGAAGATCCGAACAACAAACAAATGGCAACGATCCATGAAAGTAAGAGATTTACTCAGACTTTACGAACAAGGAGAGAGAGACTTTTCTGGAGTCGATCTAGAGTGCGCTGATTTGAGTGGAGTAATGCTTATCTCTGTGAACCTCAGCGGTGCTAATCTAATAGGAGCTAATTTGAGTAGAGCCTTTTTAATTAAATCAAATTTGAGTGGGGCGACTTTAAAAGGGGCCAATATGACCTGTGTCAAAATGAATGAAGGCATCTTGGCAGAAGCAGATATGACCAAAGTTAATCTAAGTGGCGCTTTCATGGTGAAAGCTCAACTGCCAAAAGCAAAATTGAGTGGGGCCAATCTCTCCCATGCTAATCTTAGAAGTGCCAGTTTGTGCGGCACTAATCTCAGCGGCGCTAATTTACAAAGAATTAATTTGCGGCAGGCAAATTTGAGCAATGTTAATCTCAATTGGGCAAATTTGCAACAAGCAAGGTTAATTGAGACCGAACTATATGGAGCTTCTTTCTATGAAACTAATTTTAGCCAAGTTTTGATTAACAAAATAAATTGGAGAGGGGGTTTCCAGCGGGAGGATTTTTGTTTTTCTCCTTCGTAACTAATTGTAGGAACTATTAATTAATTTGCTTAAAGATTAAAAATGACTAACAATCGCTATGGTATAGTGCTGGTGACTGCTGGCAGTAAAGAAGAGGGAGAAAACATTGCTTCTGCTTTACTGTCCGCTAAATTAGCTGCTTGTGTCAGTTTAACTCCCGTGGAGTCTCTCTATGTTTGGCAAGGAAAAGTAAATCGCGATGAGGAATGGCAACTAACTATTAAAACTGACTTAGCTTGTTTTGAAGCAATGGAAGCTAAGATTAAAGCAATACATTCCTATGAAGTACCGGAAATTATTGCTTTACCTATTATTGCTGGAAGTAGTGCTTATCTCAATTGGATTGGGGAAAATACTAAGTTAATCGAGAACAAAGATTAATCATTAACTAATCAATCAATTAAAATGCAAGATTTGTTATTTGTTGTTTGTTGTTTGTTATTTGTTGTTTGTTATTATATATTGCTGTCAACTGTCAACTACTATATATAGGTTGGCATATTTTACCACTCTTAAACAATAACATCTCCAAACAGAAAATCCAAGACTTTTTGAACTAAATTCCAAACTTTTTCTAGGTTCCTCTTCCTTCAAGATAAAACTGAATCCCATTTATAAGCCCTGTGGTGGGCAATGCCCACCCTACTCTCAATAATATAGTAGGTTTGATGTGTCAACTATCCACTATCAACTATCCACTATCAACTATCCACTATCAACTATCCACTAACTGT
Source organism: Prochloron didemni P4-Papua_New_Guinea (assembly GCA_000252485.1). Lineage (GTDB taxonomy): Bacteria > Cyanobacteriota > Cyanobacteriia > Cyanobacteriales > Prochloraceae > Prochloron > Prochloron didemni. The sequence goes on from JH610571.1 coordinate 3,300, forward strand.
CTTCTGGAAAACGGATAATGTCCTCATCCCCGAGATATTCCCCATTTTGCACTTCAATCATCACCAAAGGAATTACTCCAGGATTTTCTATTCGGTGAGCGGTGTTCATGGGAACATAGGTAGATTGTTTGGGAGTCAAAAGCTTGGATTCCCCATCGCAAATTACTTTTGCTGTACCAGAAACCACAATCCAATGTTCGCTACGATGGTAGTGCATTTGGGTACTGATGTGATGTCCCGGTTTCACCTCAATGCGATTGATTCGATATTGGGCCCCCTCTTCTAAGAGAGTTACCTTGCCCCAAGGGGGTACTCTAGTGTTGGTGTTTTCCTCTGTAGCAAGATTATGATTGTTGGAATCGCTCTTTTCTGGGTCACTCATTATTTTACCTCCTGGCAAGATTATATGACATGATGGAACTTTGAAAAATAAGCTAACATGGCAAAGCAATTAACAGAAAGTCATTTATCTTCAAAACAATGAGCGAGCAAAAATTAGCTGTTGGCGATAAAGTCAGAGTGGTGGCCTTGCCTACCTATTTAAAGACTGCTGAACCCATGCCCATGCTGCGTCCTGCGGATATTCTGGAATTAGGAGAAGAAGGAGTGGTGCTAGATCGCCGTCCTGGGGGTTATTGGGGGGTTCGTTTTGCTCGGGGTGCTTTCTTAATGGAAAGTCAGTATCTTGAATTAGTGTGGGAGCATGTTTCCGAGGGGGATACCTAAACTTTCAGTTATTATAACAGTTGATAGCTCCTTCGGTCGAATTCAAAATTCAAAATTCAAAATTCAAAATTTAATTCGTGACGAACATCTGGGCTATCATGGCAGAAACTTTCTTGAGCCTTATCCCTCTTGGTTTTTAGCTTGTTGTCAATTTTCAGATTCGGTCGAGTTGATAGTATTATTGTTACATAGAATTGTCATGAAAGGTCGCTTGATATTTTCCGTACTATTAATTTGCTTGGTTGGTTCTGGGGGCTATTTGTTGTGGGACAATAAATTTGGCAATAGTTCTACAAGGGAGAATCAAGAAGTAAGAGAAACTGAGGAACCCCAACTATCCAAGGAAGAACAGCGACAAAAGTTGCTGGAAGCAATACCCTCAGAAAAATTAAATGCTGCTGTGAATAGTTTTGGCGTTACCAGTATAGTAGTTAAAGATTTAGTTACTGAATTGAATCGCAATTTTGGCGACAGTTTGAACATAGTAAAGACTTTGAGAGAAAATCTCGATTCGGACAATCTTTTCAACTTGCAGTATGGCAGCGGTATTCTGGGTAAAGAAAGGGATGAGGAGAAGTTGCGACTGGAAAGGGAAAAATGGGCGATCGCCATTTATTGGTATCAAAAGGAGAATTTTTCTTTTACACCGGATGGGGTAATTTCTCCTAATGGAAAGACTTATCAGAAATTAAAAGACAGTATTGAGCAAAAGTTGGAAATCGAAAATGCTGCTAATTATGCTTCGACTATTTTACCAGGAGATAAGTTGAATTTGGCTATAGCCAAATTTAAAGTAACGAGAAAAGTATTGAAGAATATGGTTACGGAACTGGTTTGGGAGTTACCTAATGAAGCGGAAAAGGGTAGCGAAGATTTTGCTAATAATTATCGGAGAAATTTGCAGTATGTGATTGAGGGGATGAAGCAAGTTTTGGATGGCGATGGCACTTTAAATCTTAATTTTGGGGATGCGATCGGGGAAGGTTTGAAGGAGAAGCCGGAAGAATATCGCCAAGCCAAGTTAGCTTGGATGGAAGCTATTTATTTATATCAAATTAACAAGCAACAGGAGGTTCGCCGCATTACTCCAGGAGGATATTTAATTAGAAGAGGAGCTACTAACAATCCTTTGAAAGAGGATATTAAAGCAAAACTGGGTTTGATTGATGAATAGTTTATAGCAGTTGATAGTTTATAGTGGATAGTGGATAGTTGATAGTTGATAGTTTTATAAGCAATTGTAGGTTGGGTTGAGCGATAGCGAAACCCTTCGACTACCCAACAGCACCAAGATGCGTGACCATGATATAGCAGTTGACAGTTGATAGTGGACAGTTGATAGTTATACTGCGCATCCTTGGTTGCTCTGAGGAAATAGTTAACTTGTAGATGGTGGAAAAGATGTGGTCCTGTAACCCCCTTTGTCAATCTGGATTAAAACAGGATTGAGCAATAACAACGAATAAATTGTATCATTCTTGAAAAAGACTTAGGAATTGAAAAAACCACAGAGGACGCAGAGGACACAGAGAGAAAAAAAAGAGAAGAGAGATATAGATTATCCCCTAGGTTTAGAAACCGGGTTTCTTTGTAAAATTTCGGCGTTAATTTCTAAAAAAATAGAAGAAACCCGGTTTCTGTGCTGAAATCTATTCCACCAACAACCAACAACTTATTAAGATGAAGAAGCCTTTCGCTGGCGATCGCTTTTTCTCCTGGAGACAACTGTGTAACTCTAGAGAAAATTATCCTTTTGGGGATTAACCAGCAATCTTCCCAAAAATTTATCTCAAAACTCTTGACAATTATCTAAATCATGAGTTAACTTGTACATGGTGGAAAAGGTGTGGTCCTGTAACCTCCTTTTGAATCTGGATTAAAACAGGATTGAGCAATAACAACGAATAAGTTGTATAATTCTTGAAAAAGACTTAGGAATTGAAAAAACCACAGAGGACGCAGAGGACACAGAGAGAGAATTGAAATCTATTCCACCAACAACAAACAACAAACAACAAAAAAACAAACAACAAACAACCAACAACAAACAACCAACACTTCGACGACCCTCAGTGCAGGCAACCAACAACTAATCAATTAAAACTGCTTTCATATATTCCCCCCACAAAGCTGCCGCTTGACTGCTGGCTCCCCGAGTAGGAGAATTATCATCATTACCCAACCAAATCCCAGTCACCACATTTCTTTGCGGCACGTAACCGATAAACCAAAGATCCACATTCCTATTAGTAGTTCCCGTCTTCCCCCCTTCTCCCAGGCCCATGGCCGCACGAGTACCCGTACCTCCTTCCACTACTCCTTGCAACAACCTGGTCATAGTACGAGCAAGATCTGGTTTTATTACTTCCTCTCCTGCCTCTCCCTCATCTTCCAAAGAGTAAATTATGCGACAAGTTTGATAGTCTTTAGGGTTAGTACAATCGCTACTATCTCGAATTACTTTTATGCCGTGGGGACGATGCCAAACCCCATTATTGGCAAAAGCAGCATAGGCTCCGGTCATTTCCAACACATTCACCTCGCTTTGTCCCAACACCAAACCGGGAACCGGATTTAAGGGGGATTTTACTCCCAGTTTTTCAGCCATTTTGACTACTTCTTTTAAACCAGCATCTTGAGCTACTCGCAAAGCGACGGAATTTTCCGACATGGCCAAACCTCGGTACATGTCAATTTCCCCAATACTGCGTTCGCAAGGCTTATAGTTCTGTCCCTGCCAAGTCAAAGGGTCGCAGGAATATAATTTGCCTGGGGATATACCTAGTTCCAGAGCCGCTGCATAGGCAAAGACTTTAAAGGTAGATCCGGGCTGGCGCTGGGCCTGGACAGCCCGATTAAATTGACTTTCCTGGTAATCTGCTCCCCCAACTAAGGCGAGAATTTCTCCAGTATTACTATCTAGAGTCACCATGGCTCCCTGTTGAAAGCCGAGACGAGAACCATCCCTTTTGATTTTTTCTCTCAAGGCTTGTTCTGCCTTTTCCTGGGCTTCTAAATCTAAAGTTGTTTCAATGATAAAATTGCCTTCCTTGGCTAACTCAGAACCCAAGAGAGAATTATCATAGATTTGGTTGATGACGTAGCTGTAGAAATAAGGGGCACGGGTATTGGAGAAGGCTTTGCGGGCTTTGGGACTTACATTGATGCGCGATCGCCTTGCTATTCTTTCTTCCTCTTCGCTAATCATTCCCAACTTCAGCATGCGTTCGAGAATCCGATTGCGCAAACCCACCGAAGTCTCGTAATCTTGCACGGGATTGAAACTATTGGGAGCGGGTAAAACAGCCACCAAACTAGCGGCTTCAGAAATGTTTAAATCTGCTGCCGATTTATCGAAGTAAAACTGAGCTGCATCTTCAAAACCGTATTTCCCCACTCCTAGATATACTCGATTTAAATAAGTTTTTAAAATATGGTCTTTACTATAAACATATTCTAATTTTAAGGCAGTAATCATCTCTCTAATCTTGCGCCCTGCCGTATTGTCCCTGCCTACGTGAGAGTAAAGACTGCGAGCTAATTGTTGGGTAATAGTACTTGCACCCTGAAGATTGCCTTCAGTAAAACGAATTTGAATTGCTCGGACAATGCCAATGGGGTCTACTCCTAGATGCCAGTAATAGCGACTATCTTCCGAGGCGATGGCTGCATTTACTACATGGGGAGAAAAATCTGAGAGGCTTGCCAGTTCCCGGTGAGCGTCGTTGGCTAAATCCCGTAGGGGGGTTTGCCTATCTCCACTCAAAACTACCACGGGACCAGTTACTCCCTCCGGCATGGGGCTAACTTCTATTTTACTCCATTGATAGAGGAGGGTGAGAACTATGAGGGCAAAAATGCTCCCAGTAGTATAGAAGCCATAGCGCAACAAAGAGACCCACCAAGGGGGAGGATTGTAATATTTTACTTGGGCCACTTCTTTCAGTTGAGGAGATCCCAGGTAAAAAACATCCCCGTGGTAAAGAGGGAAGGTTTTATCTTTTTTCAGTTTCTCCCTGCGGATATAAACTCCATTTTTGGAGTCTTCATCTCGAAGGATAAAGGAGCGAGGGTTTTTAGGATTTTGGGTTAGAGACAAATGGGTCTGACTGACGATGGTATTTCTCACCGTAATGTCGCATCTAGAGCTGCGTCCCAAGAGATGAAAATCCTGGACCAACTTGTGGACTTCCCGATGGTCAGGGTTTTGAGGGTCTTTGACCCTGACTTCTGGTACTTTGGCATTGGGTCTGAGAGCTGTGGCGCTGAAGTTTACAACTGTTTGCACTCCCTGGGTAAACATTTGGCTGACTTGGGTAAAGGGTGGTCGTCTGGGATTGTTACTCATGTCTCTTGGGTGATTTATTATTGGCGACTGGGATAAGGTCAGTACTGTTCCAGCTTTAATTCATTTTAAACTGGGGAATAGGCAAGAGGGAATAGGAAATAGAGATTAAATTTGATTCTAACCTACTGCAAAATTTATTGTTCTTCAATAACTAATAAAAAAATTTAATCGCAGATGAACACAGATGAACACAGATGGATAAACACAGATTTTTTGCTTTTTTTAAAACTTATCTCAAAACTCTTGACAATTATCTCAATCATAGGTTAACTTGTACATGGTGGAAAAGGTGTCGTCCTGTAAACCCCTTTTCAATCTCGATTTAAATGAGATTTACAAATAACAGCTAGTAATTTGTTTTAATTTTATAGAACTTGTAAAACCTATCCGAAATTATCATGAGTACCGTTCTCAATAAAATCCCCACAGATACTTGGATAATGACCACTTGGAACGAATATCTCCAAGAGACAGAAAATCCAGATCGCACTAAAGCTAAATATCTTTCTTTATCTGCGTTCATCTGCGTTCATCTGCGGTTCAAACAACAAATAACAAATGAACAAAAAACCAGAATCCAACTCCCGCAATACTAAGGTCTGTAGATGTGAAAATCGGTACTCGCGAACCTTTTCCTTTACCTTCAGACAAAACTATTGTGGATATTTACCACTTGGAAGGACGATAAACAAACTATTCCCGAGCCGTAAATTATTGAGATGGGTATTTTTAGTATAAGAGGATACGGTTTTGCGATGGGGGACTAATTTTTAACCGCAGATGAACACAGATTAACACAGATGGATAAATACAGATTTTTTCAATTAGATTAGATGTAGTTAATAAAGAATAAAACCTGCTATACTAAACAGAGAAGTCTGGTGATCTTGAAAAATTCTGATGAGGTGAAAGCATGGAACAGTTAACCTTGGACGATCCAAAGACAAAAGAGCTGATTACGGAAGTTCTAATTGAGATGATGCAAGAAAAACGGGAGATTTTTTATGAGTTAATTGTGGAAGCTTTAGAAGAAGTGGGATTAGCCAATGCTATTCATGAAGGTAGACAGGATGATTTTGTTGATGAAGAAGTAATTTTTAACCACAGATGAACACAGATGAACACAGATGGATAAACACAGATTTTGAGAAAGATTTGGGTAAAATTCAAGCAATTGTTTTTTGTAGTTCTTTGTAGGTTGGGTTGAGGTCACGAAACCCTTCGACTACGCTCAGGGCAAGCCCAACACCAATTTTGTGGTTTGTTGGGTTTCGCTATCGCTCAACCCAACCTACAATGGTACTCAATCCACGGAATGAGGTCAAATTTTTTTCTATCGACTTTTAATTGTTAATTGTTAATTGTTAATTGTTAATTGTTATATTGCGGCTAACACTTTCTTTACTTGTTCTGGTGCTTTCATTTCGGTAAACAATTTCTTCGCTTTGGCAAAATCTACTTCACTCTTTTCCCTTTCCCCCATCTTTTGCCAAGTCAAAGCAAACTGAAAATAGGCCCCAGCCAAATCGCATTTAGCCCCAATTTTTTCTAAAATCATTATCGCCTCCTGATGATACTCCAACCCTAGCTCAAATTCTTCTTGTTGACGATAAATCTCTGCCAAACCAGTTAAGGCTTTTGCTTTCACTTGGGGATAGTTACTCTCTTCAGCAAAAGCAATGGCTTTTTCATACATTTCTCTTCCTTTATCTATTTGTCCCAAATTAACATAGGTTTGACCGAGAATTTGAATAAAATAAGCAAAACGTTCTACTTGCTGTCCTAACTCTTGTTGAACAATTAAATTATAGACTAAATCCGCAGCAACTACTGCTTCTGGAAATAAACCTAAATAGGAATTAACCAAGGCCAAACATACGGAAGCTTTTTGTCCCCAGCGATAATGCTCGGTTTCTGTGGTTTTCTCGATTACCTGTGTGAATAAATTAGCAGCTTCTTTTAATTCCCACAAGTCTATTTTATACAAACCAATGCTTAATAAGGAATCTACTTCTAGCATTTTCCAATAATATCTTTCTCGTTTTATTTCCAATGGCTCAATAGGTATTGTGGTGCGTTGCGAACGCACCCTACTAATAGCTTCTACAGTGTAACCTTCTACTTTATTTAAAGCTTCACTGGCCAAAGTAATAGTTTGTTCTTGGGTAGCAATAGCCTCGGCAATAAAACCTCCAATCCAATATAAATCTCCTAAAATATTATAGAGTTCGCTCTTCAATCGTTCCGACTCAATCTTATTAATAATTTCCGGAATAGCTGTTAAAACGGGCTGAAATAAACCCATGCGATACATGGTACTGCCTAAGGGCAAATATTGTCCCCATTGATTGTGGCGACTTTTGAGAATTACTCTAGCTGCTGCTGCAAAATCTTCAATGGCCAAATAATGATAATAGGCTTCCCAAGCAGTTAAGGCATCTTCTACGGATTCAATTTTAGTTATTTTCTCGGTCCAATAAGTCCCTATGCGCTGCTGTACTATTTCCCATTCTTCAGTGCTGCGCAAACGAGATATTGCCGACCCTCTAATTACGGGATGAAGCCAATATCTACCCCGATTGTGTTCCAATAAAGAACGATTGCGCAAAGAAGTAATAATTTGTTTCCTACTGCTGGTTTCTACATCCCAAAGCAAGCAATATAATTCTGCTTTAGTAATAGGGGGAAAATCGCGATCGCGGTAGCAACCCAAACGACAAAGAAGCCTGTAAGCAATAGGGTCTAAGGAAAGCAATCGTTCAAACTGACTGGCCACTAAATTGTGCAAGTCGGTTGTGACTAAAGGGTCGTTTTGATTTTCCTGCCAATAACTAGTTAAATCCCCTGCAAAATCTTCCCTAATACTGCCGCCAAGAATGCCCATCGCTTTGGCATTCCCCCCATAAATACGGCACATTTCCTCCACAATAGAAGCATCCCATTCTATTTGTTGGAAAGTAAAAAATTCCTGCCAAGCGGATGGATCCAAACCTTCCAAGCGATAATGAGTTAAATTGACAGCGGACTCGCAAAGACGATGGCGACTGGTTATTATAGTGAGAGATTGTACTCCACTATCTCCCAAAACTCGCAATAATTCTAAATAAGCCCGATGGGGGGCAATAAACATACCCGCACGGTCTAAAGCTGGTTCTAAATTATCAATTAAAATACCAATAGAACCACTGGCTAAATGTCGCTTCAGTCTGGCAAGGGTAACGGCAAATTCCCGTCCCGGTTCCTCATTAAAATCTTTCCTGAGCCATTCTTCTACGGCACTTTCTACGGAAGCAATGTGTTCCGTTTCCTTGGCCATTAACAATTCTAGAACTAATTCAAATCCTCCATTGTAAAGATATTGTCTGGCTAAAGTAGTTTTGCCCAATCCTCCTTCACCCTGAATTACTATTACTTTCGCCCCTAGTTGGATCAGGTTGTCTAGGTGGGCGATCGCTCTCCTGCGTCCCACGAAAACAGCAGTAGGAGTAGCAAAATTTTCCAAATTCTGATTCCCCCC
>JH610572.1 GCA_000252485.1 Prochloron didemni P4-Papua_New_Guinea
TTGATTCTGATTCCCCCTTGATTCTGATTCCCCCCTTGATTCTGATTCCCCCCTTGATTCTGATTCCCCCCTTTGACAAGGGGGGCTAGGGGGGATTGACCACAAAAAGGAGCAATAACTTCTTCAGCCTCAACCAGCATTCGCCGTTCCAAAACAGAGCGCAAATTGCTTTTACTCACTTTTTCCCCCAAGACTTGAGAAAGAAGCTTCCACAAGAGATAAGCTACATCCTTGGCATGTCCTTCGGTACAGCCGTACTCCTGAGCAATCTCTGGGTATTTGCGACCTTGCCAAACTCCTCGAATAATAATAGTTTGCAGGTCCGTGAGATGCTTTCCTGTTTCAGTAAAAATTAGTGTATCTGCTAAGGTTAATGTCGCTTCCACAGTCATTATAGTTGATAGTTGACAGTTGATAGTTGATAGTTGATAGTTGACAGTTGATAGCTACTGAGGTGCGCGACCCGCCCCCAAATAAAAATGAGAAACTCTCCCAGGGGGCCTTCCGCACGGAGCGAATAGATGTTATTATAGCGTAAGGAGGTGTTTCAGACAAAACCGGATTAACAATGGTGCTAATGTCCAGCCCGTTTGATAGCTTGGTTTGGGGGAAAGTGGACAAATTTATTGGTGAAAGAATCGTAAGATTATTATCCCGCAGTTCGACTCCGCTCACCGCAAGTTGGAGAGAGTGTAAAAATTTACCATCCCTCAAAAAGCATCTCCTACTTTTACTTACATAAAGCGAAAATGAGGAAATCGTCAAAAAAGAAGCCATCTAAAAAAAGTAAACAATCTGAACTTAGTGTAATTAATCCCCATGCTGCTGGGATTGATTTAGGTTCCAGGGAACATTGGGCTTGTGTTCCTTCATCTAGCACCGAATCCACTAATATTCAACCGTTTGGTTGCACAACACCGGATTTAATCGCTTTGGCGGATTGGTTAAGTGAATGTGGTGTTACTAGCGTTGCCATGGAATCAACGGGAGTAGAGTGGATACCTCTATTCCACAATCGAAGCCCGAGATTTTAAGGTATTTTTAGTCAATTCTAAAACTGTTAAAACAGTCCCTGGTCGAAAAAGTGATGTCTTGGATTGTCAATGGTTACAACAATTACATAGCTATGGGTTACTCGCTCCTTCTTTTGTTCCAGAGGGTGACATCGCAGTACTGAGAAGCTATTTGAGACAGAGAGAAAATTTAATTCAAAATAGTTCAACTCACATTCAAAGAATGCAAAAAGCTCTCACTCAAATGAATTTACAGTTACACAAAGTCATTAGTGATATCACGGGGGTAACAGGTTTAAATATTATTCGAGCAATTGTTTCTGGTGAACGAAATCCACAAATACTTGCTGAATTAGCTGATAAAAGAATTAAAAGTACTCCCGAACAAATTAGCAAAGCTTTAACTGGTAATTACCGAGAAGAAATGGTGTTTATTCTGCACCAAGAACTATCTCTTTACGAGTCTTATCAACAACAAATACTAGCGCTAGATAAACAAATTGAGAAATGTTTGAGCAAATTTAAATCTGAGACTACAGAACCTGCTCCAGAATCTAAAAAGGCAAAACGTCGCAGTTCGGCGACCCTCTCTGACCGTCGTTCTAATGGACCATCATTTGATTTGCATTCTCACCTTAGGAGCATCGCAGGAGTTGATTTTACC
>JH610573.1 GCA_000252485.1 Prochloron didemni P4-Papua_New_Guinea
ACTATTGATGGTTTAGATGTTGTCACGGTTCAAACTATTATCAGTGAAGTGGGATTGGACCCAAGTAAATTTAAAACTGTCAAACATTTTTGTTCTTGGTTAGGATTATGTCCCGGTTGTCGTATTACTGGCGGCAAAGTTAAAAGTTCTCAAACCCGTAAAGTAAAGAATCGAGCGGCCAATGCTTTCAGATTAGCAGCTCAAGCTGTTAGTCGTTCTCAAACTGCTTTGGGCGCTTTTTATCGTCGAATTAAAGCCCGCGCTGGCGCACCTAAAGCTATTACCGCTACTGCACATAAAATCGCTCGTCTTTTCTATACTTTGTGGACTACTAAAGAATCTTATAAAGATTTGGGTGCTGATTATTACGACCAGCAATATAAACAACTCACTCTAAAACACATTTCTAAAAAGGCTGAATCCTTTGGCTACCAACTGGTTGAACTACCTCAAGCTTGAAAGAAGTTTCTGGAGAGTTGATAGTTGATAGTTGATAAGCGCTTCGCGCTAGGCTCGAAATGGGTTGTTCATAAATCAACTATTAATAATTAATTGTTCATTGTTCATTGTTCATTGTTCATTGTTCATTGTTCATTGTTCATTGTTCATTGTTTATTGCTAATTGTTCATTGCTAATTGTTCATTGTTCATTGTTCATTGTTCATTGTTCATTGTTCATTGTTCATTGTTCATTGTTCATTGTAATAGCTGTAAATCACACTGTTGGAAAACAAAATTTACCGCCGTCAACAGTCGATCCAATTCCTGAATCGTATAAAAAGTGCTATTCTTAGTAAAAGAATCTTTACCTAACTGACCAAACTGCCAAATCTCCCCATTGGAAACTAAACCAAAAACTGTCTGGTCTGGTTCTTGATTCAGTTTCTGCAACCCAACCATGGCGGCCAAACAATGACCCCAACTAGCATCAAAATTCCTGTCTCTTCTAACTTGAACCCCAACAAAATAAGGCTTGTCAAACACAATCTTGCCTAAGGGCGATCGCCTTGCTAAAATATAATCAATAACTCCCTCTAAACCTTCATCGCAGTGTAAAAATTCATGACTCCAAAGAATGAATCTATCTCGATATAATTTCCACACTTCTTTCAAAACTGGATAAATTAAATTTTCGCAAATTGCCACATCTGAATTATCCACCACTCCTTCCCCAATAGTCATTTGCAATTCAACTCGAAAATAATCATTGACGGGCATTTCTGCTTCTACAATATAATTAGATTCGTTATAGACAATTTGAAATTGCTTCAGAACTGCCCCGGTACTCTGATAAGATGTAAAAGACATTGGCTTCTCCTGGTTATCTAACAATAATCAATATAGCTGCAAGAATCCAGTAATTGTAGATCAACAACAAACCACAGGCAATTCGCCCATGCCACAGGCAATTCGCCCGTGCCACAGGCAATTCGCCCGTGCCACCAACAAACAACAAACAACAAACAAAAAAATAGCTCGAAAATTGTGCCAATAAGCCAAAAGCCTGTATAATTAAAGACTGCATTGCTCTTGCCCCCATTAAGTATGCAACCGCACAAATTCCAGCGTCGGACAAAAATTGTTGCCACCATCGGCCCCGCTACCTCAAAACCGGGAGTTTTGCGCAACTTAATTCAAGCAGGAGCCACTACCCTGCGCCTCAACTTTTCCCATGGCACTCACGAAGACCATCAACGGAATGTTCGGCTGATTCGGCAAACCGCCTTCGAGCTAAATCAGCCAGTAGCTATTCTCCAGGATTTACAAGGACCGAAAATTCGCCTGGGCAAGTTTGAGCAAGGTTCAATCCAGCTCAAAAAAGGAGATCCCTTTATTCTCACCAGTCGCCAAGTTCCCTGCAATGAAGAAATTAGCTATGTGAGTTACCATCGCCTTGCAGCGGAAGTGCCGGAAGGAGCGAAAATCCTCCTGGACGATGGCAAAGTGGAGATGATGGTGGAAAAGGTAGATCGGGAAAAGGAAAATCTGCATTGCCGCGTGGTGGTAGGCGGCACTCTCTCTAATAATAAGGGAGTGAACTTTCCTGGTGTTTACCTCTCCATCAAGGCATTAACCAGCAAAGACAAACAGGATTTGATGTTTGGTCTGGACCAGGGAGTTGATTGGGTTGCCTTGAGTTTTGTCTGCAAACCGGAAGATATTTTAGAGATTAAAGACCTCATCGCCAGTGCAGGTAAGTCGGTTCCGGTGATTGCGAAAATTGAAAAACACGAGGCGATCAAACAGATGGAAGCCATTCTCTCTCTCTGCGATGGGGTGATGGTGGCGAGAGGGGATTTAGGTGTGGAGTTGCCTGCAGAAGACGTACCGATTCTGCAAAAGCAACTGATTGCTACCGCCAATAAGCTGGGTATCCCGATTATTACTGCCACCCAAATGCTGGACAGCATGGTTCACAATCCTCGCCCCACCCGCGCCGAGGTTTCCGATATCGCCAATGCCATTTTGGACGGAACTGATGCCATCATGCTCTCCAACGAAACAGCGGTAGGAACCTACCCCGTGGAAGCAGTGGAAACCATGGCTAGGATTGCCATCCGCATGGAACAGGAACCCCATGAGATGAGGTCCGTTTCTCCACGAGAGCGATCGACCACTAATGCTATTTCTGCCGCAGTAGGTCAAATTGCCCAGCAACTAGATGCTGCTGCTATTATGACCTTGACCAAAACCGGAGCCACCGCTCGCAATGTATCTAAATTCAGACCCCAAACCCCCATCTTGGCCATCACTCCCCATGTAGATGTGGCGCGACAGTTGCAGCTAGTTTGGGGAGTTAAACCCCTATTGGTTCTGGATTTACCTTCCACCAGCCAAACTTTCCAAGCGGCAATTAATGTGGCCCAAGAGAATAATATAGTTCAAGATGGGGATTTAGTGGTGATGACCGCTGGTAGTCTCCAGGGAGTTCCCGGTTCTACGGATTTAATTAAGGTTGAAGTGGTCAAAGCGGTGATTGGTAAAGGGGTGGGCATCGGTCAAACCGCCATCAGCGGTAGGGCGCGAGTGGCTCACAATGCCAGGGAAATAGGTAACTTTAATGTAGGTGAGATTTTGGTAGCTCCCTCTACTAATGCGGATTTTGTGGAAGTGATTCGCAAAGCAGCAGGAGTAATTACAGAAGAAAGCAGTCTTACCAGTCATGCCGCTACTATTGGTTTGAGACTGGGGGTGCCTGTTATAGTGGGCTTTAAGAATGCTACGGAAGTGATTCGGGAAGGAGCTATTCTCACTCTCGATGCCCAGCGAGGTTTAGTGTATTCTGGGACTAAGTCAGGGGATTCTGTCAATGGCAGTTCCTTTGAATTACCTATTCCTTAAAAGCTTGTCAGTGACCAATGACCAGCTATTAGTAGGGTGCGGGCGCTAAGAGCGCCTTCAGCTATAGTAAATTAATAATTGTAATTTTTTTAACCACAGATGAACTCACAGGCAAGATGCCTGTGCCACGATAAATGTAGATAATGTAGGGGTTACATCTCTGAGGGATTGCCAAGAAAAGAGGTTTTCAAGAACTAATGAGCGCGGAGGGAGTCGAACCCCCGACACCCAGAACCGGAATCTGGTGCTCTATCCACTGAGCTACGCGCCCTCAACTGATTTCCACTATAACACGGATTTGATAATTTGGCCAAAAATATTTTTCCCAGGATTTAGGCAAACAACCTAGAAACCCAGTTTCTGTCAGGAGAAAACGGCAAAAATATCGGTTTTTTCCCCGAGACCTCGGTATAGAAAAGCTAGCTGGATTAGCGGTATTCACGGAAATTATAGAAAATTTTATGAATTTGTATATAGATTGACAATCAATTAGAAAAAAAGCTTTCATAATTAGAAACGAGTATTTTGGTTGGCCGATTCAAAAAAAGGATTAATATGCTCCTTCGCACTAAACAGGATAAAGAAAATGATTGCTAAATGTCCTTGTTGCTCCGACTCATTACTACGCTGCATTCGCAAGGAAGGAGTGTATTGGTTTTGCCCCTATTGTCGCCAAGAAATGCCTAACTTTGCCTCTTTGATTGACAATAAACAAGAAAAAGAGAAATTGGAGTTATTAACCAATCTAACTAAGAATGAAAAGGTAGCTAGTTTAGTTGAGTTGTAACTTCACCTATAGCAGTTGACAGTTGATAGTTGACAGTTGATAGTTAATACAGCACAGCAGCGGTTGCTAATCCGTGTAGCAATCGTTCTAATATTGCTATATAGGGCTTCGCGCTATATATGGAATAAACTGAGAAACTATGTGTCCCAATACAGCTAAATTGGTAGAATAGCTTTAAGCGAAAGCATGGGGTTAGAAACCGGGTTTCTTTGACAACTCTGGATATCAATCTAACAAGAATGGTAGAAACCCGGTTTCTTGGCTGAAATCTGATGGTTAAAAAACCCTCTCCCCAACCCCTCTCCCACTGGGAGAGGGGCTATAAAATTTAAGCTTTTCCCTCCCTCTTTGGACTTTGGAAGTTGGGAGCGAAAAGTTTTATTCTTAATTATAAAAGGAGATAATTGTGATTAATCAATTAGAGCCAATACTATAGAATCTCCTTTTAGTATAGAACAAACTCTCGATTTTAATTGTTTACCTCAAGAGAGGGATTAGGGAATTGGGAATTGGGAATTGGGAATTGGGAGGGGGGAAACAATAAACAAGAAAAAGAGAAATTGGAGTTATTAACCAATCTAACTAAGAATGAAAAGGTAGCTAGTTTAGTTGAGTTGTAACTTCACCTAAATAAAGAAATGAATGCCTTGAAAACACTGAAAGCTCCAACGTATCGCTTTAACTTATAAAACTACTCGGGGGCGATGGCAGATTTCACTCAAGCCATTAAACTAAATCTTGACCATACTAGCACCTACTACAACAGGGGTATTGCTCGCAGGACATTACAAGACTACTCCGGGGCGATCTCGAACAGATCCGCTCTGCGGTGCGCAGATTTCACTGAAGTAATTAGGGCTTGCTGATAAAGTCTCTCACGGAGCGAGAGAGGCCACATAGCTTGCTTTCATGATAGTTTTGTTTCAAGGATTACCAATTTTACTGTGAGTAACCCCAGTAAAATGCAAGGGTTTTGAGTCTCTGGATGGGATAACCTTGCACCAAACGCTGCAGAAAAAACCTTGAAACCCTGATTTGGCATGGGTTCTCTGGTTATTAAGCAAGCCTTACTAGCGATCGCAGCTTCAAGAAAAAACAAACAGGTCTCTAATGTGATAGTATGATAATATGTAGCAAATCTTGTTTATTAGAAGCTTAGTGCTTTGCTGTACTTTACATCGATCACCCTGATGAAATTTCTTAAAGATATGAAAACACCTGAATCAATACCTGTTTCCGGTATTGATCGAGCAGTTAAATTGATGGAGACAGGTCGTCTGTATCGGTATAGCTTTGCTGCTGAGTTTGACAAAGACACAGATGTATCTGTGATGGAAGATGAGCTAGCAAGCGAAGTGGCAAAGCTTGAGGCTGAGTTTTGTCAGTATATGGGATACAACTATGCCATTGCTGTCAACTCATGCGGTAGTGCATTGTTTTTAAGCCTCAAAGCCGCAGGAGTAAAATTCCAAGACAAGGTATTTACCAATGCATTTACTTTTACCGCAGTGCCTAGCAGCATCGTACACGCTAATGGAATTCCTATATACGTAGAGTGTAATAAGGATTATATTCTGGATCTTCAGGACTTCAAAGATAAGATACAAGCTAATCCAGAGGCCAAGTTTTTAGTGCTGTCTCATATGCGTGGACACATAGCCCATCTGAAAGCCATTAAAGAAATATGCAACAATTGTGGTATTTATCTTATTGAAGATTGTGCTCACAGTCTTGGGGCAACCTGGTATGATGATGAACTGAAGCGCAATATTCCTGTTGGACACTATGGTAATATTGCTTGCTTTAGCTCTCAGAGTTATAAGCTATTAAACTCAGGTGAAGGTGGCCTTATTGCAACGAACGATGATCGAATTGCTGCCTATTGCATTCTTGGAGCTGGTTCCTATGAAAAGTTGTATCGTAAGCATATTGCTAGACCATTAAATGATGATTTGTTCGAGGCAATGAAGCAGTATGTCCCTAATTTTAGTTTAAGGATGAACAACCTAACCGCTTCTGTCATCAGACCTCAAATTTCTACGATTGAAGAAAGAGTAAAAGCCTACAATGCTAACTATGAAAAGCTAACAAATATCCTCTCCTCTGTCGATAATATTTACATTCCAGCTACATTGGAGAATGTGACTCGTGTTGGAGATAGCATACAATTTAATCTTATCAACCTTACGCCTACGAAGGTTGATGAGTTTGTTAGAGGTGTTACCGAAAGAGGGGTTAAGATACAGGTATTTGGAAGCACAGATAACTCTCGATACTTCAAGACCTGGCGATATTCCTTTGAAAGTGAACCAAAACTCGAGCAAACGGATAGTATCATCTCTTTTGCTTGCGATTTGCCGCTCCCTCTATCACTGACTGAAGATGATATAAACCTCTTAGGTTACATTATAAAAGATGTACTTTACGATGTTATTAGGGAAAAAAATGCTCCAGATTATCAAGATGGACTCACTGATCGTTTTGGATCGACCGATGAAATTATATCTAAGTACGATAGCTGGGCTTTAGATTACGATGACGAACATTATGGCAATGGTTGGACTGTTGCACTGAACCGAATAGCATATAAATTGCTATTGCACCTAAACAGAGATAGTAAAATATTAGATGTTGGCTGTGGAACAGGTTTGCTAGCAAAAGAACTCTCCTCTTATGGATTCAGCAATCTCTATGGTATAGATGTGAGTAATAAATCTTTAGAATTGTCGCGGAATTTGGGGATTTACAGCGAGCTGTATTATGGCGATTTGGGGAATCCACTTGAATTGAAAAGCAATTCTTTTGATGCCCTTGTATCCACTGGTGTCTTTACCAGAAATCAAGTTCCATTAGGTGCTTTTAAAGAATTAATTAGAATTTTGAAACCTCAGGGTATCTTGGCAGTATTATTACGGGTAGAGGATAATGGTTTTTACTACAAAGAATTGCAAGAATATTGTAACCAAGGAATTTTATCTGAAATAAATAAAATTCCAGTCAATGTTTTAAGTAGCTGTAGTCACAAGCTCCTTATTTTTCGTCTTGCTTAATTTATTTTTTGGATTGCGTTTGTTGTTGTTAGTTGTTGGTTGTTTGTTATTTGAAAAATTGCTCGTTAAACGAACTAACTGGGGTCGATATAATTAAATCGGTCGTAAGGTTCTAGGGCTGAGAAAATCTTGCTGCCGTAACTGCGATGATTGGCTCGATTGTCGAATAAGGCCACAATTCCAGAGGAACCCCTTAAAGGTAGCGCTGCTAATGTAAAGTTGTGTAACTCTTTTCACTGCCAACCACTAATACTACGCAGCTTCAAGAAAAAATAAAATCGTAAGCATATTGCTAGACCATTAAATGATGATTTGTTCGAGGCAATGAAGCAGTATGTCCCTAATTTTAGTTTAAGGATGAACAACCTAACCGCTTCTGTCATCAGACCTCAAATTTCTACGATTGAAGAAAGAGTAAAAGCCTACAATGCTAACTATGAAAAGTTAACAAATATCCTCTCCTCTGTGGATAATATTTACATTCCAGCTACATTGGAGAATGTGACTCGTGTTGGAGATAGCATACAATTCAATCTCATCAACCTTACGCCTACGAAGGCAGATGAGTTTGTTAGAGGTGTCGCCGAAAGAGGGGTTAAGATACAGATATTCGGAAGCACAGATAACTCTCGATACTTCAAGACCTGGCGATATTCCTTTGAAAGTGAACCAAAACTCCAGCAAACGGATAGTATCATCTCTTTTGCTTGCGATTTGCGGCTCCCTCTATCACTGACTGAAGATGATATAACCCTTTTAGGGGACATCATAACAAATGTTCTCTACGATGTTATTAGGGGAAAAAATGCTCCTTAAACAAACCAACTGGGGTCGATATAATTAAATCGGTCGTAAGGTTCTAGGGCTGAGAAAATCTTGCTGCCGTAACTGCGATGATTGACTCGATTATCGAATAAGGCCACGATTCCAGAGGAACCCCTTAAAGGTAGCACTGCTCGCTGTATTTCTCTCAATGCTGTGGGTAAAAGATCAAGACGAAACCAATCCTGTCGCTGGCTTTTATAATAGGCTACTCTAGCCGCTACTAAGGGATTTTCTAAAGAAGGAAAAGGTAAAGTGGCGATCGCCAATAATTGAGGCATTCTAAATTTATTTTGATGTTCTCTCCAGAATTGCCAACCGCTCACTAAAATACCATTCTCCCCCAAATTAGTTTTTTCTACTCCCACTCGGGAACCAAACTCCGCCGCTATTTCAGCTCCTATTTGCTCTTTTAAGGGTAAATCTTCTACTAACAAGACTACTGGCTGTTGTCTGTTGCGACTGAAACCCACTAAGATCCGGATTTGTTCCCTTAATCTGCCCTGAAACTGAGGAGTATTGGGCATGGGGAAGCTTTTTGGTAAGTACAATTGCAGTTGGGAATAATCAGGATTAGGAGCAAACTTGAGACAGAGCATTTCCGGCAATCCTAACTGCTGGCGGTAAGTGGAGGCTGTTTTTGTGGCATCCAGAAAGCTGCCAATTAAAACTACTGGTTGCTGTTGCCAAAGGTCTTTTAACCTATTAGCTACTTCTACTGGAGCGACGTGGAGGTTAAATCGTCCTATTTCCCGGTCAATCCTGGATGCCCAGAGTATTTGACCGTTAGTTTGCCAAGCTAGCCAAAAGTTACTCCAACTGGGGGTGAGAAGCCCTTTTACGGCAAGATTCTCACATAAGCGTTGCAAGTTCTCTCTTTCGGAGTCTTCTAACAAGCAACATTCATAAGGATTAGGGGGATGGCTGAAAATAGCTTTAGCTAGTTCTACTCGCAGGTTGCGAATGGATTCTTGCTCTTGGGGACAGTTGGCCATTAACTGGTCCCAATGCCAGTTTTCAATAGTAGCGGTAAGTACCTCTCTGGTCCATTCTTGGAGGTCATCGGCGCAATCTATAATGGTGGGGATGGAGTGGGGGGGTTCCTCACTGGTGAGGCTACCATGGAGCCAAGTGTGAGAGTCTAGCAGCATTAATCCTTGAAATTGATGGCATGGCCAGGAAGCCCCTTCTTTTATTTCCTTCTCAATCTTCAACCAATCTTGCAATTGAGGTATTTCCAGCTTCAATAACCTTTCTCGAACCGATTCTGGGGCCACGATAATAACTGCACCCTGCCAAAGCAATGCTGGCACTAAGTAACTACAAGCATATTCGCTTTTTTTCAGACTTTCCCCTGGGGAAAATCTCTCTTCTGCTGCAGTACTGGTTTGAATTAATGCGGAACGACTCAACCGTAGGGCCCGAGCTACTAGCCTGGCCATGGTTAAATTATGAGGCCAGGAAGCAATGTTTTGGCTGCGCAGGAACCCAAGCAACTGGGTATGGACTTCTGCTTCAATCACTTTTCTTGAGGAGGCTCTGGTAGATAGCTTTCTGAAGGGCGTTGCACGCGGGATGATAGTCCAATTTCAATTCGCTGAAACTATTGATAAATAGGCGTTGCATAATTGAGACATGAATAAATAAAAACTAGCTCTCTCTTTTTCCTCTGCGTCCTCTGCGCCTCTGCGGTTTATTATTATTTCATATCTTGATTCAGCAATGCCTCCGGCTTTATATTGTCGGCAAAGTTCGGTAATATCCATTAAAACTTGGGCGGACTCATTGGTCATTAATCGTTGGCGATTCGATATTTATAGCAGTTGATAGTGGATAGTGGATAGTTGATAGCTCCTGAGGTCGAATTCAAAATTCAAAATTCAAAATTCAAAATTTAATTCGTGACGAATGTCTCCGAAAAAAATGGCAGAAACTACAGGAGCCTTATCCCTCTTGGTTTTTAGCTTGTTGTCAATTTTCAGATTCGGTCGAGTTATACAACAACCACAGGTTGCTCTCACTCAATAGTAAACAGTTTCATAGGCTGGTATATAAATGTACCTCATGAGTCCAAGAAACCCTATATATCAAAAATAGTTGCACAATTGGATCAAAAATGAAGATAGGTATTGTTGGCTTGGGATTGATTGGGGGTTCTCTGGCTTGGGATTTGCGCAGTAGGGGGTTTGAGGTTTTGGGGGTGTCTCGAAAGAAAAAAACCTGCGAGATAGCTAAACTCAGGGGGATTGTGGATGAGGCTGGAGTTGATTGGCAGTTGCTGGCAGAAGTAGAAATTGTCTTTATTTGTACTCCTATTAAGGCGATCGCCCCTACCCTAAGAGATTTGATTCCTTATCTAGCTCCGGAGACTATTATAACCGATGTGGGTTCGGTAAAAGTACCTGTGGTGCAGGAATGTTCCCCCTTGTGGTCTAATTTTATCGGCTCTCACCCCATGGCGGGGACGGCTGAACAAGGGATTGAGGCGGCCCAGCGGGATTTGTTTGCGGGGGCGGCCTATGTTTTGACCCCTACAGCAACTACCCCTTCTGTAGCGATAGAGAAAATAGGGGAAATAGGAAAGGCGATAGGTTGTCGGCTTTATTGTTGCACGCCGGAGCAACACGATCGCGCTGTAGCTTTGATTTCCCATTTACCTGTCATGATCAGCGCTGGTTTGCTGACAACTTGTTTGGAGGAAAAAGACCAAGAGGTGTTAGAGTTAGCCAAAAAGTTGGCCAGTTCTGGCTTTCGGGATACCAGTAGGGTTGGGGGGGGAAATCCAGAGTTGGGGGTAATGATGGCGCGGTACAATCGGCAGGAGTTGCTATCTTCTCTTCGGAGATATAAAGATAAATTAGATGAGGCGATCGCGGTTATTGAGGGAGAAGATTGGAGTAAGTTGGAGCTCATATTGGAGGCTGGGAAAGAAGGGCGATCGCTGTTTCTTTCCAAAACAGGACTTAGGCAGCAACCCTATTAGTAGGGTGCGGTCGCTAAGAGCGGCGCGAAGCTGGGCGTAACGCACCACAATTGTGAAAGTTGTAATAGACAAGAGGTAACAGGGAAGAGAGGGGATAGGAAACAAGGGGGAAAGTTTTTTTATAACTGATTAATCGGATGGAATCTGATAATCAACTAACCAAAATTCTATTCAATAATTCTTCCCCGCCAAAACGCACTACGTCGGTACAATAAATTCCAGTTTCCCTTGTTATCAATTCTATAGCTTCTCTTGCCTCATTTTCTTCCTTCAAATGGAAAGTATTCAAAGCAATACCCACCACCTTCGCCGCATCGTAAGTACCCCCTGCCGTAGCCACGGTTTCATAAAGTTGTACCACTGAACCAAGAGGAGGAATAGTCACATGGGGAAAAGATTTAATTTGACTTTGTTTAGCGCGATGAACTAGAATCAGGTGAGTAGGTTGAGAACCTCGAATTAGAGGCAAAGTAGCAGTAGAACCTGGATGAATAAAAGAACCTTGACCTTCAATAAAAAGAAGATCCTGGTCTTCCCCGTGACGCAATACTAATTGTTCTACCGCTCCCGCAGCGTAGTCTACCCTCACCGCATCTACAGGGATTCCATAACCGGCGATCATGATTCCTGTTTGTCCCGTAGGGAGAAAACGAGAACGGAGTCCCTGAAGGCGAGCTGCTCGATCCAGTTCCAAACAAGCGGACATTTTCCCTACCGCCATATCTGTTCCCACGGTCAATACTCGCTTACAGGCTAACTCCCTCGCTTTGCCACCCCCTACTCTCAAACCAGAGGGTTCTTGGCGAATATCCCAAATCCATTGCTGAGGATACTTGTGGGAGTCTAACACCCACTGCAACCCTTTATCTACAGCCAACTGCTGATGCAAGCCGTTAACAATAGATAAGCCTGAGGCAACGGCAGTTTTTACTTCCTCATACCATGGTTCCGGCAGTTTACCGCCGGAGGGAGCAAGGCCAATAGCCAGTACATCTGGTTCCCAAGCCAATGCTTCCGATACGGATGCTACAATGGGAACAGACCTGTCTATGTCTAATACTTCTCCCACGGATTTCCCCGCATGGTCCTGATCGATCGCCGCCACAATTGGATTTGGGCTGTAACGTAACAAGGCAATCCCCGTTTTGCCGTAAATACCGCTGAAACCACCGTGGAGTAAAATTGCCAGATGATGCTGGGGTTTTAACATAAGGAAACTCCTAATCCAGGTAGATTGTTAGGGAGTAATTTGCCTTCTTCTATTCTAGCACCTTGGAAAGGAGAATCCAGTAAATTGAGATGGCTGTCCAAATCAAGATAATCTGCCAAAGGAGATAGTTGTGCTGCCGCAGTATTCAATAAATCGCTGTCGGAATAACAGCCTAACATCACCTGCAGTCCGCAAGCTTTAGCCACCTGCACCATGCGCCATGCTTCCGTCAGTCCCCCGGCTTTGAGCAGTTTAATATTGATTCCATCCACAGCCTTAGCTAACTGAGGAATATCCTCCTTCACCCAACAGCTTTCATCCACAAAAATAGGTAAGGGACAGCGAGGCTTTAGCTTCAGCAAGTCTGCCTCTTGACCTTGAGCTAAGGGTTGTTCGATATATTCTATTCTCCGTTCTGCCAACCACTGGCTCATGGCGATGGCATCTTTCAAACTCCAGCCTCCATTAACATCTACTAAGAAGCGGGTTCCGGTGGAGGCTATTTCTTCCAAGGCCAGAAACATAGCTTTATCTGCTTCAATCCCTTCCGGACTCCCCAGCTTTACTTTGACTAAGTTAGTATTGACTACAGTGAGCCAATTTTTCAATCTTGTTTGGGCAGCAGTAGGAGTACTAATGCCAATTGTAACGGAAATGGGTTTAATTTGAGAACGATTCAATCCCCACAGTTTCCAAACAGGTTGTTGCAGAAATTTTCCCATCCAGTCATAGAGAGCAATATCTATTGCCGCCCTTACAGGAGAAGGAACTTCTTGTTCTAGCAAAAGCTTTTCGATTTCTTGACGCTGCCAAGGGGTATAATTGGCCAGAGTGGGGGCTAAATCTTCGAGAATGGTAGCGAGGCTTTCTGCACTGTGAGATTGCTTGTTTTGGAGGTCGCGACTGATTTTGAGAGGAGAAGCTTCTCCCCAACCTTGTATCCCTTCAAAATCTAGAATAACCCAGAGATTGGTATTTTCCGCAGAAGTACCTCGAGCAATAGTTAGAGGAAAGCGTTTGTGGAGTTTAAAGGGTTTGACTTGTAAACGCATGTAGCAGTTACCAGGGAGCAGTTACCAGTTACCAGTATTGATGATTTCGCAATTTTGTGGCAAATAAAATAAGAAACTCTTTATTTCTTTTTAGTTAATCTTGCTCAAATGTATTAGTTGTATCATCAGGTCGAATTGATATCAGTCTTGAAAAATACTCCGTGGGATAGCCCTCTGGGCTGTCCTCGCCTTAGAGATTAACTCATAAGTCGAGATTTATCCGTAGCTTCGTAATCCCTCTTTACGAAATCTTGCCAGAGATGTACATAGCTTGAGAGGTAATCCAAAAGTAATTGATCAGTCAACAGTAGCTATTGCTGAAACAACGTTAGTTGATGGGAGAAAGCAGGTGGTATCATTGAGTAGTCAACGTTTGGGTCAAGCAATATTGGACCTCGCCTTATAGCATTTTGTTTTATATTCTACATTATTTTTGTTTATTTGATTTGCTGAGGTAGAACAAGGGCTATTATAGGCGATCGCGTGACTTTAGAAACTGGGTTTCTTACTAAAATATCGGTATTGAGCCAAATGGCAGAAACTAGACTCGCCTTATTCCTCTTATATAAAATACGATAATGTTTGCTACAATCCCCCTAAATCCCCCTTATCAAAGGGGGACTTTGAATATAGAAGTGTTGTTTTATCTGTAAAACATCTCAAACTGTTATTGTAACTGTAGCATTCTTTTTGAGATTTTATATTAGTTTTTAGCTTCTTGTCAATTTTAAGTTTTTGGAGAGTATAAATTATATCAAATCTGAAAATGTTTGCTACAGATACAATAGTGAATGATTTCAGCCCAGAAACCGGGTTTCTCCTATTATTTTAAGGATTAATGTAGAAACTTTGGAATATTCCCGGTTTCTCAACCACGGGATAATCTCAATCTATACTACGATGCAATAAATTATTTGTAGCAATCATTTTCGTATTTCATATTAGAAACAATTTTCCAGAAGCTTTGGCTGTTGGGTTTCGTTACCTCAACCCAACCTACGCTATAATCTGAAACCCCAGATTATTGTCAATTGCGGGGCTTATACAGCGGTGGATAAGGCGGAGTCGGAACCGGACTTGGCTTATTCCGTTCTTTCCAATCAAAAATTGGTAGGAGTTTCGCAAGAATATGCTCCCCATTGGCGGGTGGCTTTCCGCAATATGTTGGCTGAATCTTGACAAAAAAACATTTTTGTGAGATGCAAAAAAAATGGGTTGCATTGGCTTTTTTTTTATGATATAGTTTAATTGTGGGAAAAGGTGCTGCCATATATATAAGGTTTCTGGTTTGCCCTTTGAACATCTATGTTTATTATCTGCGTTTATCTGCGTTCATCTGCGGTTAATAATGGATAAATTAAAGCTCTCCACCATATCCAAACAAGAATTAGAGCATTACGTCAAATTAGAAGAACGGGGAATTGAGAACTATTCTTGGTTAGAAATTAATGCTGTTGAATTAACTGCTGCGGAGAAAGAGCAAATTAAAAGTATTCAAGCAAAATTGCTCAATTATCCCACTCATTTGATGAATGAAGCTACAATTTGGGCCCGGGGAATTTATCCTTTCTTAGTTCTGGCGGAACGAGATAAGATTCAAGCTTGGGCGGAAGTTAATTTACAAGCTCAATATGCTAAATTTGACATAGACACAATTGTGGATGGAGTATTGGGAAGGTGTGTTGCCGATGTCATTGAAGCACCATTATTAGTGGTGGTGGAGGCTAAAAGGGGATTGGATAACCAAAATCCTTTAGCTCAATTATACGGTCAATTGCTGGCAGGAGCTTATTTAAATTGGCAAGAAGATAGGAAGGAACCTCAAATAATCTTTGGTTGTTATACTATTGCGGATATTTGGACTTTTATTCGAGCTGAAGTTGGGGGGATTGAGGAGGATGTTCCTAGTTTGATGGTGGAGTCATCTCGGGAATATGGGGGTAAGTGGGAAGGGGAAACTATTTGTTGTCTGTTAAAGCAAATAGTTTCTCGATATTAATTTAATGTTGTACTTTAAATTGTTGGATCAAGTTAATGGAAAGACTATTAGGAAATCGATATAAAATTATCAAAGCCCTAGGTAATGGGGGATTTGGAGAAACTTATTTGGCTGAAGATATGCATATGCCTGGTAATTTTCATTGTGTAGTGAAACATCTTACACCACAATGTCCTGACCCCAGTACTTTATCCGTAGCCCAAAGGTTATTTAAGAAAGAAGCAGAAATTCTCTTCCGCTCTACTTCGAGATTTAGAGAAAAAAAACAGCGATCGCGCTGATTTTATTCACTTCTCTTTTGAACTAAGCCTATATACTGAAACACCTCTAGACTTGATGAAAGCACTTCATGAGAGTGTAGAAAAAAAGACCAAACCCCATTTTTGGCTATCGGAGATATTACCCAAACCAGATTCATTTGTCTCCCTCTACGAGCAATATCAACAGACATTACAAAAACTTGAAACTCAACCAATAGAAGGTCAAGAGTCAGTTAGTTCCGAGCAAATAAAAACCGTTGAAAATCTCGGCAAGTTTGGTTGGGAATTGGCGGAGAAAGTAGTACCTATGATGCCAGCATTAGATACTACTGTAAATATTGCCAAAGGTATTTTATCTGTCAGGGATTTAGTAAAACAGCATCAAGCAACTCGCAGCGATCGCAAACTCCAAGAATTAATGCTCAAACCCTTAGAGACACTGCGTAACTTCCAATTTTGTTGAAATTCCCAAACATGGATTTAAACTTGCCAGCCACTATTAGCGATCGCCTCTGCTACTTTATCAATGGCTAAATCCAACTTGAGTTGCCAATCTTGGCTCTGTCCTGTCCAACCCAAACGGGCTAGAAACTGTTGACGAAAATGTCTATTCTCCAAGAGCCCATGTAAGTAAACTCCCCAAACATTTTCCTGCTGCCAGCCGAGGTCATCTTCCAGATAAGATTGAGCTTTATCTCCTGCCCAGGTTTTACCGTGATGAATTTCGTACCCACAAACTTGATTCCCATCAATCATGGTAATTTTTCTTTGACTGGTAACTTTCTCGGGCATCAAAGTTGTTATGATATCCAGCAGTCCTAAACCTTTAATTGTCCCAGACTCTAAATTAGTGGGATCCTGAATCTCTTCTCCTAGAAGTTGCATTCCCCCACAGATCCCTAAAATAGGCACACCTCGCTGCGCCGCCCGTGAGATCTCAGCAGCCAAGCCAGACTCTCGCAAATAGCGTAAACTGGCAGATGTATTTTTGCTGCCTGGAAGGATAATGGCTTTGAATTTATCCAGGGATTGAAAAGTTGAAACTGGGAATACTGAAACATCAGATTCGTGGATCAGTGGATCGAATTCATCAAAATTGCTAGTATAAGGATATGCCATCAGGGCAATAGGAATTGACTGCTCTTTTGGAGAAGCTACCGAAAAAGTCCGTAGCCTATCTTCTTCAGGCAGAATATGGGTTAGATGTGGAATGAGCGCCACGGTGGGAATACCAGTACGGGATTGCAGCCAGACTGTGGCATTCCCCAGCAACCTCGGATCCCCCCTAAATTTATTCAAAACGAATCCTTTAATCAAAGCTTGTTCTTGCGGTTCTAGGCAGGCCCAGGTTCCTAATAAGTGGGCAAAAGCACCACCACGATCTATATCAGCCACCAGGTAGACATCCGCTTCACAGGCCAGCGCTACCTGCATATTTACAATATCAGTGGAACGAAGATTCACTTCAGCTGGACTGCCTGCCCCTTCAATAACAACTTGTTCAAAATCTTGCAGTAAACTATCTAGAGCGGAGCGAACCACAGGCCACAGCAGCTGCTTTCGCTCCATCCAACCGATAGCGCTAATTTCCGGATCGTACCGCCCCATGACAATGACCTGACTGTAAGTTTCGGCGCTGGGCTTGAGCAGAACTGGATTCATCCGAGCCTGGGGCTGGATCCGTGCTGCTTGAGCTTGGAGGTATTGAGCCCGTCCAATTTCAAGCCCTTCAGAAGTAACAGCTGCATTGTTGCTCATATTTTGAGCCTTGAACGGAGCTACTTTAACCCCTCGATTAGCCAACAGTCGGCAAAGACCAGTCACAAGAAATGATTTACCTGCATCGCTGCTGCACCCCAAGATGGCGATCGGTTTACCCATGATGAATACCTATTGGTGGTTCACCGAAAAGAAGATCTAAAATCCAGGCCACTAGAATAACCACTTCAACGATCGCCTCCTACACAAATCTAGGGCTGATGTAGTATATTCTCCTTTGATTCTACCCTGAGCAATTGATTGGATTCACCTATGACCAGCACTCTCACCAACCAACAGCACCGCGAGAAAATGCAGCGCTGCAAGGAAATTCAAAAACAACGACTAGCTGAACGGAATAAAGAAAAAGGTCTGATCGTCGTTTACACTGGTCAGGGCAAGGGGAAGACAACTGCAGCCTTAGGCATGGTGTTTCGTTCCTTGGGACATAGTAAGAAGGTGGCCATCGTCCAGTTCATTAAAGGTAAATGGAATGTGGGGGAGCGCAAAGCTCTGGAAACCTTCGGGAATCAAGTATTTTTCGCGGCTCTCGGTGGAGGCTTTACCTGGGAAACCCAGGATCGGGAGCAAGACATCGCTATGGTGAAGGAAGCATGGCAGCAAGGGCTCCAATTGATTCAGTCAGGAGAGTATTATTTAGTGTTGCTGGATGAAATCAATATTGCCATGAAGTTGGGATATCTGGATCCCGCTGTGGTAGTAGAGGGATTGCAGACAAAGCCGGTCCATCAGCATGTGGTGCTAACGGGACGAGGCGCTCCTGCAGCAGTTATAGAGCAGGCCGATCTGGTCACGGAAATGCAACTTATCAAGCATCCTTTCAAAGAGCAGGGAATTAAAGCACAATTGGGGATTGAGTATTGAATTTGCTAACAATAAGAATCATGAGTCAATTGATTGCAACAGAGATTATAACTAGAGATCTCCAAAAACTAGGGGTACAATGTTGATATAGCAATTCTCATAGCTATGAAGTACACAATTTCGGTATTTTACGGAACAGTAACCCACCCCTAACCCCTCCCAGGAGGGGAAAGGGACCCCTACCAGGAGGGGAAAGGGACCCCTACCAGGAGGGGAAAGGGACCCCTCCCAGGAGGGGAATTGAGGTACAGAGAAATAGGTTTTGAGGCAGGAGACAGGTGTATAGGTGTACCTCATGAATCCAAGAAACGCTATATATAACCGACATTCCGCCGGTAGTGCTATACCACTAACGGCTACAAATTCTACAGCAGGTTTTAATATTCTTAAACTAGCAAGCCAATCAGATAACCGAATCCAAACGCTAAAATAATAATTATCAATCCACTAAAAAAAGTCATAAAAGAAATTTTATCATGATACTTCTCGGGCAAACGGAAACCGCCCCCCTGTTTCCCCCCAGTG
>JH610574.1 GCA_000252485.1 Prochloron didemni P4-Papua_New_Guinea
GCGGATGAAGTTGACTCGGCTAATAAATTAGCCGTCCCCGTCAGGGGATGGGGGAAATAAAATCCCCCATAAACTCCTATTGCTAGGGTTAAGTTCGCGAATTCAATGTTGATCGAGCTTTTTAGGCTTGCTGCACTGCCTTACCCCTCGTAAAGCTGTTTAACAACAAGCGACAGGGCCATGAACTAGCGACGCATTCGTGGGTGTCGTGACTCAAAAAACGTAGTCCCCTCTAAAGAAGACTTAGACTGGTCAACTATCCTAGGAGGAGGGCACGAAGCCCCGCCTCTTCAGAGCGGGGTGCTGACCTAAAATATCCGACCATTAATGTGAGATTCTATTATATTAGAGTAGGTTGAGTATATCAATAACAAAACCCTTCGACGACCCGGCAACTGAGCGCTTGCCCTGCGGGTTTAGTTACTTTAACCCAACCTACGCTATAATCAATAGATTAGAAATGTTATTTTAATAATAACCAAATTTTATTGTTTATTGCTCCTTGTTATAAATGCTCAAAAATATTCTCTCCCCAACCAATAACAAATGGAAACCCATTATCCAACAAATGATCAAGGTAGTGGGGAAAAATGGAGTGATCCAACGGAAACAAGAACTCCTCACCTACGAGTGCGACGGTTTAACCAGCTATCGGGAGCGTCCCGCCCTAGTGGTCCTCCCCCGTACCACTGAGGAAGTAGCGGGAATAGTGAAAATTTGTCACGACAACGATATTACTTGGCTGGCTAGAGGTGCGGGAACTGGCTTATCTGGCGGCGCACTTCCCCTACCAGACTCTGTTCTCATCGTCACCGCCAGGATGAAGCAAGTTTTGCATACCGACTGGGAAAATCAGCGCATTGTAGTTCAACCGGGAATTATCAATAACTGGGTGACGCAAGCAGTCAGTGGCAAGGGATTTTACTATGCTCCCGACCCCTCTAGCCAAATTATCTGTTCCATTGGGGGTAACGTGGCGGAAAATTCTGGCGGGGTTCACTGTCTCAAGTACGGCGTAACTGTCAATCACGTCATGGGCTTGAAATTGGTGCTGCCAGACGGCTCCATTGTAGATGTGGGGGGTCCAGTTCAAGAAATGCCGGGATATGACCTCACGGGCTTATTTGTGGGTTCTGAAGGAACCCTGGGCATTGCCACGGAAGTAACCCTGCGCATCCTCAAAACTCCAGAATCTATTTGCGTCCTCCTAGCAGACTTTACCAACATTGAAGCTGCAGGGAAATCTGTGGCGGATATTATTGCTGCTGGGGTGATTCCGGCGGGGATGGAAATAATGGACAATTTTACTATTAATGCAGTGGAAGATGTGGTGAAAACTAATTGCTATCCTCGGGATGCGGCAGCTATTCTGTTGGTAGAGTTAGATGGTTTGGAGGTAGAAGTAGGGGGGAATAAAGAGCGAGTTGCTGCTATTTGCCAGGAAAATGGAGCGAGGAATATTACTAGCGCTCGAGATTTAGAAACTCGTCTCACATTGTGGAAAGGAAGGAAAGCTGCTTTTGCGGCTGCAGGACATATCAGTCCCAATTATTTCGTTCAAGATGGAGTTATTCCTCGCACTCAGTTGGCAACAGTATTGAAAGAAATTGATGCTTTAGGGGAAAAATTTGGCTATCGTATTGCTAATGTTTTTCATGCAGGAGATGGCAATTTACATCCATTGATTCTCTATGATAATTCTGTCGAAGGAGCTTTTGCTAAAGTGGAAGAGTTAGGCGGAGAAATTCTCAAACTTTGCGTGGAGAAAGGGGGTAGTCTTTCTGGGGAACACGGCATTGGTGCTGATAAGAATTGTTACATGCCTTATATGTTTGATGAGACGGATTTGGAAACTATGCAATACGTGAGACAAGCTTTTAATACTAAGGGTTTGGCTAATCCTGATAAGCTTTTTCCTACTCCCCGCAGTTGTGGGGAAGCAGCTAATGCTGGACAAATGGGACAGTTTAAAAATGTAGAAGCTTTTTAATAGTGGATAGTTGATAGTGGATAGTTGATAGTTATTATAGCGCTTCGCGCTAGCGTGTTTTACAAGTAGGGGGCATTTTTCGGGTCAACATTCGTCACGAATTAAATTTTGAATTTTGAATTTTGAATTTTGAATTCGACCGTCCTGAGCTATTAATGGTTGATGGTGGGCAATGCCCACCCTACTATAAATGGAGAAGCAGCTAGAGGCAATGTGAAATTTAAGACTTATCCTCTTTATCTTTCTGAGTGTTTGGTTTAGCCTTGACTCCAGTTTTTACTTCATTCTTGGCTTCACCTTTTCCTTTATTCTTTCTTTCGGCCCCTTCATTTCCACCTATATTGGTATTGTTTCTGAGGCGTTTGGGAGGTTTAGCGGCTCCTGCAAGGGTTTTCACCCAACCCAAACAAGCTCGTCGAGAAATAAGTCTGGCTTCAATTTGATAGAATTGAGGCCGATCCTCTGAATCTTTTTTAAAGCGGAAGGGTCGTTCTTCTTTCCAAATTAGAGGTAGATGCTGATTCCGAATCTTTTCATCAGGAAAGCGTAGTTGGTTGCGGTAAATGCTGAAAACTGGTCGCTTGTTTTGGGGAATAAATTGCCAAATACCTCGTAAAATAAAGATTCCCGTTTGAACATCCTCTGGTTTTTCCTTTTGGAAATTGACCACTTTGAAGTAGAGTAGTTGTTCTTGGAGACGAGATTGGGGATAACAACGAACCCAGAGAGGTTTGCGGGGTTCCAGTTCAAACTGTTTCGCTAGGGCGTACATCACGTTGCGATTAGCTGTGAGGATGAAGGTAGCACCGTCTCTGAGGGTAATTTGGAATTTATTTTCTTCGTTCTTGCTAATGAGACCATATAGCCAGCCAATAGCTTGGTAGTAATAGCCAGCTTCTCGAAGTGTATCTTTTTCTTGTTCTTCCTGAGATTTAGGTTGTTCTGGCGAGGATTCGTCTTTTTTTGCTTTTGGAGGACTGGGAGTTTTAGCTAAAACTTCTTTTTTTGCTTTTTCATCAGCAGTTTCTTCTTTAGGCGCTTGTTTTTTGTTAATTTTCAAAATTTCCATGGTCTGCGAAGGGTAAAGGTGTAGGAGCAAAGTCAATTATAACAATGAACAATTAACAATTAAGAATTATATTATAGCCCTGCGCCTTCACCTCTTTTATTAAAGAGCGCTTGCAAGTATAGCACAGGTTAATAGATTCTTATATTGCCAATGATGGATTGATTTTGATTGCTCAAAGCTGCAAGGTATTGTTAATTGATTGCCTGAGATATACAGTGGGAAGCTCTCTGGATAGCAGATCGTCTAGATTCCTCTAGATGACAGGGTGCTTTCCCTTTCTAGTTGTTCTAGTTTGTCGGCGATCGCTCGCCTGACAAACTCGGCTTGATTATCTATTTGATCGAGCTTTACTTTCATAGACTTACTCACTTTAACTGCTACCACTGAAGTCAGGGGTTCAAGGCGATCTGTTTTATAGCGGGTGGACGGACTAGGATTGGGATTAGCCATAAACACCTCGTTCTATACTATATTAGGTTTACTCGGAAACAATATTACAATTTGTTAACTTGAGTTTATTGCTCTTTAGCCTTGAATTATCAAATAAGAACCGGCAAGAGCGGAGCCAATGGCTAAAATCAAGACCCAGATGGGATAACCAGACCTGATGGTTTTGCCAGTGGCGGTTTCCAGGGTATCCAGATCGATCCAAGGAGTGCTACTGCGACGGAACCAGCCAGAGATAGTGACATTATGACCGATAAATTCATGAGGATGGTGAAATTCGTGAAAAATATTGCCCAAGGGTCCCAACCAGGAAAAGAAGTGGAGTTTGATTAAACCATTCTTGGTTTCTAAGATTAAATCCTGTGCCAGCCCATTGGCAATGCCTTTTCGTCCTAACAGTTTGCCCGTCAGCCGAACTCCCTCGCTGGTGGGAGGAAGGGTATCTGGGTCCGTTAAGAGGTCTTGTAAACGAGGTTCTTTACGAGTGGGGGCAATTTTAATATCGGGGAAATAGCCATTCAGCCAAGAAATAATGCTGAGGCTAAAAGCAAATAAGATGCAAGCGTCCAGAAAGGGATTGTCTTGGTAAAGCCAGTTTAATTGCCAAATACCCACTAAGTTACAAAGCATTCCCATGACTCGCAGTAAGTTGCGGGAAATAAGACCAAAGAATAAACCGGAGAGAAAAGCACTTTGGAGAATGGGTAAAGCTTGGTAACAATTGAGAACTTTAATTATTTTTGCCCGATTGTCTTTAGGTGCTGGTTTGAGGGCTGGTAAATCTACTTCTGGTTCTAAGAGCCAGAAATAAGCATAGCGTCCCATGAGATAAAGGCGATCGCCCAATAAAGGATGGGAGTTAGGCAGGGTTAACCACTGGCGATAGGGATTAGTACATTCCCAGGCGAGAACTTTTTCATAGGGAGTATAATCGGGAATAGCTCCTAAACTAACTGCTTGTTTTGGTCCTATGGGGAACCAGAGATCGAAGCTTTCTAAGAGCCAGTTAGTATAGCCTTGAAATTTAATTTGTTCTGCCATGCCCATGGTTATTTTGAGGTGAGCCCGCATGAGAGCGTTGGGGTTGCCTGTATATTGGGAAGCAAAGCGATCGCTGTAATAACAGCGTCTTCTAGATAACCACAAAACTGGAAGTCGCCAGAGCCAATAGATGCCGTAAAATAAGGCGGTAATTGCTGCAATAATAGTTTCCAGACAAGAGAGAATTACTTTTGGCCAAGATTTACTGAGATAACCGTGCAACTTTTCTCCCCATCTTGCAGTTTGCCAATAGAAAGTATAAGGAAGTTGTAATAGCAGGATAATGGGGGACATGACAAGATAATCCCCATGGATAATTTGTCCTAGTTGAAATAGATAAATAGTAGCTAGTTCTTGGTCTTCTAGGGTTTCCAATAAGCCTTGACTGATGACAATCCTAGCGGTGTGAGGTAGGTTGCCGTAAGTCATGGCTATGGGGGCAGAGGTTGGGAGAATACCTAGTGCGGGGAAAGGGATTTTTTTCCTAATACAAGTGCTTTGTAATAACTTAGCTGTTTCTAACTTTTGGCTTGCTAGTTGGGATAAGGGTAAGAGTTTTAAGCCGTGAAATTTTTCTAAGAAGATATCTGTTAACCAGGGAGAAAAGATGAATAAGAAGAAGAGAAAGACACCAATAGCTATTTCTAGATTTTGGTAGTTATAGAAAAATCCAGGAGCATTTAGATTCAGTAGATCTTCCAGAATAAAATAACCTAGATCCAAGGATAAAACGAGGCAAAAACGCAAGACGGAAAAGAAAGCCACCACCACCGCTACTTCCGTCAACCACAAGCGCC
This sequence comes from Prochloron didemni P4-Papua_New_Guinea, assembly GCA_000252485.1. Classification (GTDB taxonomy): domain Bacteria; phylum Cyanobacteriota; class Cyanobacteriia; order Cyanobacteriales; family Prochloraceae; genus Prochloron; species Prochloron didemni. The sequence goes on from JH610574.1 coordinate 5,345, forward strand.
TCAACTTTAGGGGCTGCATTTTTTTCCAGCGCTTCGCCCGGCTGCCGTTGCGCCACTGACGACCGGGGACAAATACTTTTGCTGCCTTGGAAGGCTCTGCGTAAGTTTCTGGTAATAAGTTCTTTTGTATTTTAGTAGTCTTTTCAGACGATTGAATCCTAGTAGGGTTATCTTGGTACTCTGGGTCCAGAGCGGCGGGATAGCGAGCGCTTAAATCTGCTAAAGTTTTCCCTGCCCAGTCTGAGTCAGGGGTATTTTGGAGAGATTGACAAAAAGTTATTGCCCCTTTGATTTGCTGGCTTTGGGTATAGGCTACTACCAGAGCTTTGCGAGCGCGGGATCTGACTGTTGCGTCAGTTTCTGTTGCTATAACTGTAGTTAAGAGAGCGATCGCTTTTTGGTAGTCTCCCTCATTTAAAGCAATTTCACCAGCTTGTAAATTTGTTGTTGGTTGTTGGTTGTTGGTTGTTGGTTGTTGGTTGTTGGTTGTTGGTTGTTGGTTGTTGGTTGTTGGTTGTTGGTTGTTTGTTGTTGGTTGTTGGTTGTTTGTTGTTTGTTCATTGTTCATTGTTCATTGTTCATTGCTTATTTTAATTATTTATTGCTACTCATTAAATCAAGTAATAGCCCCTCTCTAATTAAATCAAGTAATAGCCCCTCTCTAATTAAATCAAGTAATAGCCTCTCTCTAATTAAATCAAGTAATAGCCTCTCTCTAATTAAATCAAGTAATAGCCTCTCTCTAATTAAATCAAGTAATAGCCCCTCTCCAATCAAATCAAGTAATAGCCCCTCTCCCCCTGGGAGAGGGGTTGGGGAGAGGGCTAATCCGGTTCAATCCCAGCACCTACAGGAGCGGTATTCTTCAATTTCAACTTAGGATGGTCCCCGATAACCTGTTGTAAATTCCACTCATTCTTAAACAGTAAAACTGGACGTTCCCAATTATCTTTTACCGTCATAGTATTAAATATTCTGCCCGCTGTTTCCAAAGCCTTCCAACCTCCTGCCACCCAACGAGCCAAACTATAACTTAGAGGTTCCAACCGCGTTTCTACTCCATATTCTTGCAGCAAACGAAACTGTACTACTTCAAATTGTAACTGTCCCACCGCAGCCAAAATTGGTTCCCGTTTAAACTGGTCCATAGAGTGCATAATTTGGATCGCCCCTTCTTCCTGTAACTCCTTCACTCCTTTTTGAAATTGCTTAAACTTAGCTGGGTTAGGGTTCTTTAAATAAGCAAATAGTTCGGGAGAAAAACAGGGAATACCTTCATATTCTAACTTCTTCCCATTATAAATGGTATCCCCAATGGCGAATACTCCCGGATTATTCAAACCAATCACATCTCCAGGATAAGCCTCTTCGATAGATTCCCTTCCCCGAGCAAATAACTTTTGAGGTCGAGAGAGACGAATGGTTTTCCCCGTTCTGGCGTGTAGCACCGTCATATCCTTAGAAAACCGGCCAGTACAAACCCGAATGAAGGCCACGCGATCGCGGTGTTTCGGGTCCATATTAGCTTGGAGCTTAAACACGAAGCCGCTAAACTCCGGATAAGTAGGTTCCACCGTACCCACAGAAGATTTTCTGCCTTCCGGTTTGAGAGCGTATTCTAAAAAGGCTTCCAGAAACAGTCTCACCCCGAAGTTAGTCATGGCACTACCGAAGAAGACGGGAGTGAGGTTGCCCCGGTGAATCTCATCTATATCGAAAGGGGAACCGATTTCTTCCAGGATTTCTAACTCCTCCTGTAATTGGGCATACAGCTCCGGTTCCAAATACCGTTCTACCCGGGGGTCGTCCAGCTTTAAAGTGGTTTCTGCCGCCGCCTGACTGCCGTGGGCGCGACGTTCAAACAAGTGGATGCACTGTTGGCGGCGATCGAATACTCCTTGAAAGCGATCGCCGATGCCGATAGGCCAATTAACCGCATAGGTTTGCAGTCCCAACTCCTGTTCGATTTCGTCCAGCAGTTCCAACCCTTCTCGTCCCGGACGGTCCAGCTTATTGACGAAAGTGAAAATAGGGAGACTGCGCAGGCGACACACTTGGAAGAGCTTGCGGGTTTGGGGTTCCAAACCTTTAGCCGCATCGATGAGCATTACCGCATTGTCTGCAGCCGCCAGAGTGCGGTAAGTATCTTCACTGAAGTCCTGGTGACCGGGGGTGTCCAGAAGATTAATTTGGTAATTATCGTAGTCGAATTGCAGCACCGTAGAAGTAATGGAAATACCCCGCTGTTGCTCCATTTCCATCCAGTCTGAAGTAACCTTGCGCTGGGCTCGTCGCGCTTTCACCGAACCCGCTTCGTGGATGGCTCCTCCGTATAATAACAATTTCTCCGTCAGGGTGGTTTTGCCCGCGTCCGGGTGGGAGATGATGGCGAAGTTCCGTCGGCGTTGGACTGCAGTTTCTAGTTCAGCGACAATTTCAGCGGTCATTAGTTGGTTGTTGGTTATTTGTTGTTTGTTGCCTGCACTGAGCGTAGTCGAAGTGTTGGTTGTTGGGGCAACCTTATTTATTATAGAGGAATGTTCTGGAGTTCTTAAATCATTTCCCTGCCAACGGGAGGGCTTTCAATAAAATCCAGCATATCATCTGGATAGTCGAAGTCTTTAGGAATGCTGGCTAATAACTCATCCAGTTCTGGCACTGTTCTTTTCTTCTTAATCACAAGAGCATCATTTGATTCTGTAAGCTCTACAATTGAACCTTCATCAATGCCAAAACTTTCGGCAACTTTGTGCGTAATTTGTAATCCGATATTATCGCCCCATTTTTTCAATTTGATGTCCATCCTACTCTTTATAGATTGTATTCTACAATCTATAAGAATATCATAGCTCTTGCTAAGTCACCATCCCCTGTTTTCTATTCGATTAGATAATTTTTTTAAATATTTGTTACAAATATAATAGTATTTATAAGTTTTTGGCCAATGCTTTAAAGTTCGATCCCCCCCAGCCCCCCTTCAAAAGGGGGGAGCATGGAAAGTCCCCCTTTGTAGAAACCATTTTTGTATTTGCTCTTAATTTAGAAATCAAGACAACCCATCTTCAACAAAAATCTGTGTTCATCTGTGTTCATCTGCGGTTCAAACAATGCCACCTCTCTCTGTGACTTTGTGTAAAATTTGACCTAGTGCTATACTTAGGATATAAGATTAATAACAACCAACATCATTGGATGGATTAACATGAGCGACATCCCACCCAAGTTCCAAGCCAGGATAAAGGAAGCTAAAGAGCAAGGACTAACAGAATTAGATTTAAGCAGTGATGATTATCCGTTGTTAAACTCAATTCCAATAGAAGTGTTTGAGTTAGAACAACTGTGATCGCTAAAATTGACTAACAATAATATTGCCACAATTCCTCCAGATATAACTAGATTGACCCATCTCCAATTTCTAGATTTGTGGGGAAATAGATTCCAAGAATTTCCTCACGTACTGGGTAATTTACAAAATTTGGTTATTCTTAGATTATCGTTGAGTTCTTTAGATTGTGTTCCCCAGTGGCTAGCAGAAATTAAAGAACTAAGTCTTGATTTGAGTAGCAATCAACTAACAGAACTACCAGAATCTCTGAGCCAACTCACCAATTTAACTAGGCTAGATTTGCGTGATAATCCTCTCAAATATCCCCCTCTAGAAGTGGCCAACCGAGGAATTGAAGAAATTGCCAAATACTTCCAACAATTCCAATGCGGCAAAGATTATCTCTACGAAGCCAAACTCCTCATCGTGGGAGAAGCAGGAGCGGGAAAAACCACTTTAGCCAAGAAAATCCAAAACCCCAACTATCAACTCCAAGAAGAAGATTCCACCCAAGGAATAGATGTGATAACTCATAATTTTATGAGTCCCAACCAAGAAAATTTTCGCATCAATATGTGGGACTTTGGCGGACAAGAAATTTATCACGCCACCCATCAATTCTTCCTCACAAAACGCTCCCTCATCCCAAGATATAGAACAATTATTGAATCAATTAAAAGAAGCAATCAACTCCTCTCCAGACCTCGATACCAAGGCAAAAAATAAAGCCCAGAAACAAGTACAAATCTTGGCAACTGCAGCCACAAATCCCACCGATAAGAAAGAAGAAGCAGAAGATGCCACTACCATGCTGCAAGGAATAATTGCCAATTTGCCTCCTGCGGCAGCTTTTGTAACAATTTGTAAAGGAATCTTGCCTCCTGTTAAAGATTTTCTCGGACTGTAACAATCCTCAATAAAAATCACCTGGTGGGCGATGCCCACCCTACCTTTCTCTTATGAAAAAACCAATTTATACGCTCCCCTATGAAA
>JH610575.1 GCA_000252485.1 Prochloron didemni P4-Papua_New_Guinea
GATTTTAGGGATTAATGCTCAAACCTTGAAAAGAAACCCGGTTTCTCAACCCACGGGATAGCTACATGAACATCGTAGGGTGCGGCACTGCCCACCACAGGATCTATCGCTAAGGAATCTTGCCACTAGTTAGAGATTTCCTCGGACTGTAATAATCCTCAATAAAAATTACCTGGTGGGCGATGCTCACCCTACCCGCTATGGTTAGGGTGGTGCGTTGCGCTCGCGAAGCGCCGCTCTTAGCGCCCGCACCCTACAGCTGAAACTTGAGAAAGAAATCTGGTTTCTAACCCATGGGATAGCTATATGAGTTTTAGCCCAGAAACCGGGTTTCTAACATTATTTTAGGGATTAATACTGAAACTTTAGCAAGAAACCCGGTTTCTCAACCCACGGCATAGCTATATAACTGTACTACCGTATAATGAAAAAAAAATATCAGGGATGCTCGCTCCGTGCTATACTCATATAATAGGCTAATTTACTTTAAACAAATGACTATATTTGAGTGGCTGACAATTTTCATATCTCTTCTAGCCCTTGTAGTTAGTGCTATTACAGCTTATCAAACCTTCTTTGTTAAGTTTAAAAAGTTTTTTAGTAGGGTGCGGCACTGCCCACCACAGGATCTATCGCTGTGGTCAAAAGCAGTATCAATAGTCTCCTGACGGACTGCAGTTACAATATTCTGAAAAAACTAGATATTAAACAACTGGTTTTGACTGCACCCTATCAAGATAGATTCTGAGGATTAACTCATGGCTAAGAAAGAAAAAAATATTCAACAGTTAGTAGGTTCGGGTCGCATTGAAGGTGACTTTAATATTATAGCTGAAGTTGGCAAACCCATTATGCAATTCTCAGCACGTAATATTACTGGAGACTTCAAACATATTGACTCCCCCATCTTGGCTGATAATGCCAACATCAGGGGGATTATAGCGGAAAATATCCACCAATCCCCTAATACTGAATCGAAAGATATAGAACAATTATTGAATCAATTAAAGGAAGCAATTAACTCCTCTCCAGACCTAGATACCAAGGCAAAAAATAAAGCCCTGAAACAAGTAAAAATCTTGGCAACTGCAGCCACCAATCCCACGGATGAAGACAACAAAGAAGAAGCAGAAGATGCCACTACCATGCTGCAAGGAATAATTGCCAATTTGCCTCCTGCTGCAGCTTTTGTAACAATTTGTAAAGAAATCTTGCCTCCTGTTAAAGATTTTCTCGGACTGTAACAATCCTCAATAAAAATCACCTGGTGGGCGATGCCCACCCTACCTTTCTCTTATGAAAGAACCAATTTATAGGCTCCCCTATGAAAGAACCAATTTATAGGCTCCCCTATGAAAAAA
>JH610576.1 GCA_000252485.1 Prochloron didemni P4-Papua_New_Guinea
ATTCTTGTGTTTTAAGGAGAAAACTCCTCAAGCTACCAAGACTATCTAATACAGGAACACAACATTTAGATGCACCAATCCATTTAGCCGAGGGGAAGACCACCGGGGCATGAACAAAATCCCGTGGCAGGGTGGAAACCAGTGGGCGTATCCATTTGTAGAAACAGCGCTGATGATAAAGACTTTGTTTCGTGGGGCTTTTTTGAAGTGGTATCCAGTTGTTTCCCTCTCGGCGTTTCCAGTTATCGCGGTAAGCAGAAAAAGACCCTTTCCAGTTTTTGACTTCAATTAAAAACACACCATTAGGGCTAACTATCAAGCGGTCAACCTCTGTCACTTTATCGCCAACTGGAATAAGGGCATTAGGAAAACAAAACCAAGTATTAGGCAAAGACTCAAAAGCCAGTGATAAAGAAACAAAGGATTCACCGAGCGATCCTTTAATAGAGTTGCCGATTTGATTGACATTATAGGCAATTGATGCGAAGCTTTCTAAGAAAGTCCCATCAAACTTTTGAGTAACCCTTTTCCGACCTGCTGCTTGATTTTGCTTAACCTGACTTTGGAATTGTTCGCGTAAACGAGAAGATTGTTGAAGAGTTTGCATAAAAATAACCGGGAATGCTTAAAATAACAATATCTCAAAAGAAGCAAATTTGCAGGAAATAATGAAAGACCTTGTTTTAAGGTCTTGCGTTGCAGACAAAGAATATCAATTGCCACGTCCCCAGAATAGAA
>JH610577.1 GCA_000252485.1 Prochloron didemni P4-Papua_New_Guinea
GGTGGGATTATTTGCTGGAGTTTTCCCCTTAGCAATAAATAAGACATCGGCCTGTTTTACTTCTGCTGCAATATCAACGCTGGTTTTAACTTCTCCTTTTCCGAAGAAGGCTAGAAGTTCTGCCAGGTATTTTTTGGCAAACTGGTCATGTATAAAGCGGGTCATTTTTTTGTTGTTTATTGCCTGCACTGCCCTTCGACTGCCGCGGCCCCTGAGCGCTCGCCCTGAGCGAAGTCGAAGGGTAGCCGAAGGGCAGTGACCGCGAAGCCGAAGTGTTGGTTGTTGGTTGTTTGTTTACTGCAAGAGTTTGGAGTGCCTCTTCCCAAATCCTTTTCAATGCTCCCCTTGTGGGAAAAGCAGAAAATTACTACAGTAAGAGGATTTGGGAGCTTCCCTCCGCCCCTCAGACACTATAATAACACAAGTTTTCGCTCTGTGCGAATAATTAAGCCGGCGAAATTAGGATTTATAGCAATGAGCAATGAACAATGAACAATGAACAATGAGCAATGAGCAATGAACAATGAACAATGAACAATGAACAATGAACAATGAACAATGAACAATGAACAATGAACAATGAACAATGAACAATGAACAATGAACAATGAACAATGAACAATGAACAATGAACAATGAACAATAAACAATGAACAATAGAACAATGAACAATGAACAA
>JH610578.1 GCA_000252485.1 Prochloron didemni P4-Papua_New_Guinea
TTAACAATTAACAATTAAGAGTTCGTGCAGAAAAATGCGCATGTACGCTTTATACAAAGGTGAGCCAGCCGATGCAGCATCTTTGTATAAAAAATGTAGCATGTAACGACACCAGCGCGAAGCGCTATATATGAAATTTTAAAAAGAATGTTACAAATACAATATTAGTTTGGTTTATAGATGAGAAATACTTTTATGTTAAAAGTCCCCCTTTGACAAGGGGGATTTAGGGGGATATGATTCCCACCAGCCGCGCATTTTACCGGGATTCATCAGTCCGTAGGGGTCAACCATTTGTTTAAATCCTAACTGTTCTTTATCTATCGTTTTCCTCCCCCCATCTTCTAAAATATAAGTGTGAGGATTGGCAATAAAAGCTCCATTGTCTTCGTGATAGCGAATAATTTCTTCTAATCTTTCTAGGGAACTATATCTGACCAATTGCAAAGCACCAGGGATGGCTTTTCCTTCTACTCGCATGAACTCTAAATGCATCATGACTTCATCGCCAAAATAACGATACATCTGTTCCACCTGTTCTAAACTGGAAAATAAAGTTTGTAAATAAGTAATATTGGGATCTATACTGCGAGCATGGAGAGTGGTATGATTCCAAGTAAATTCTGCCAAACTGGTCCCTTTACTGGCTTCTGCCGCAGTTTTGCTATAAGTAACTTTTCCTTGATATTCTTTCACTAACTCATGGAAGGGTTCGAGAGAAAATTCAGAGATAGTTACTAAAGCACAATGTTTGCCTGGAGGAAGATAACGTTGCAGAGCAGTAAAATAACTGGGAATAGGAGCGGCATGAATGCTAACTAATTTCTTCATGATGCCATCGCTATTACTTAATACTTCCCCAAACTTAGCTGCTGTGAGAAAATCATGGAAAATAACAATTAATTCAGCCCAAGGATAAGCCGGTGCCAGGGGTATTTCCAGCTGAGTGATAATGCCGTTGGTTCCGTAAGCGTGGTTGATTTGCTGTACCTGGTCTCCCCTCAACTCTATCACTCTCGGTTCGTCTTCCAAGGTCACTACTCTGACGGCGTGGAGGTTGCCGCGATCGCGCAGTTGTCCGTAGGTGACGGAGCCGATGCCCCCACTGCCACCGCCAATAAAGCCCCCAATAGTAGCCGTTCGATAGGTAGAAGGAGCCATCCGCAGTTCGTAGCCTATTTTCCGAGCCTTTTTGTCAAAAGCGGCCAATTTCACTCCCGGTTCCACGGAAGCCAGTCCCGGTTTGAGCCAGGAAATACGATTCATGTTCGTAGTGTCCAGAACCATGCCCCCTTCCAAGGGGATGCACTGTCCATAGTTGCCAGTTCCCGCACCTCTGACAGTGAGAGGGATTTTCTGTTGGACGCAAACTCGGGCTACTTGCAGCACTTCTCTTTCTGTGGTGGGACGAACTACTAAATCGGCTCGTTTATTTTCCAGTAAAGGGGTGAGGACAGGGCTGAAGTGGTAATAGTCTAGGGAAAGTTTAGTTAATTGGTTGGGTTCGGTGATGATTTCTAGAGGTTGGAGTTGTTGGGCGATGGCAGTCCAATTAAATTTAGTGTCAATCATATAGCAGTTGATAGTGGATAGTGGATAGTGGATAGTGGATAGTGGATAGTTAATAGGGCAACCTGCGGTTGCTCGGACCTATAGGAATCGCCCTGGCCACTGCTAGAGTCTAATAATAGAATACAACGTCTCTCTCTTTTCT
>JH610579.1 GCA_000252485.1 Prochloron didemni P4-Papua_New_Guinea
CTCTGCGGTTTATTATTCCATCTTTTAGGAGATATTAAACCCAACTGGTTTTGACCGCACCCTCTGAATTAAATATTTTCTTGTGATCGCTCTGACATTGAGATAGAATACATAGAAAATTATTGCTACTATCCCCCTAAATCCCCCTTATCAAAGGGGGACTTTCTAGGCTCCCCCCCCTTGTGTTGGGTTTCGCTATGGTAATCGCCAACCTACAATTACTATAAACAACCAACAACCAACAACCAACAACAAATAACCAACAACCAACAACCAACAACCAACAACAATCAACTATCCAACTCTCGATAATCCGGTAAAGTAGTGTCAATCTCTTGCCCATGACGCAAAACAAGGCGATCGCCCTGACATCGAGACAATAATTCACTAAAACAACGAGCTTTAAACAAAACTAAATCCGCTGGCATTCCCACGGCCATAATACCAGTTTCAGCCAAACCCATTAACTCTGCTGGAGTCTTAGTCACGGAGGCAACCCAATCGCCATAGGGCAGATCTAAATGAGCGATACGCACTGCCTGGTTAAACACATCTAACATGTCGTGGTCCCCAAAACCAAAGAAGGGGTCGCGACAATTATCGCTGGCAAAAGCAACGGGAATACCTTGTTGTTTCAGTTCCCAAACTTTGGTCACTCCCCGCCAATAAGGAGTCTCTTCTTTGCTTCTTCCTTGTAAATATAAATTGCAACTAGGTAAACTCACAATAGTAATCTGAGCTTGTTTAACCAAGTCTAAAGTTTCTCGTATTATTTCTGGCGGTTGCACTGCTAAACTACAGCAGTGACCGCAAATAATTTTCCCGGTAAATTGATGGCGCAAGGCGGCCAAAGCGATGCGTTGCAAGCAAATAGAATCAGGATTGCCATTTTCATCGGCATGGAAGTCTAAGTCTAAGTCCCTTTCTCTAGCGAGAGAGAAGACCGTATCTAGTTGGGCATCTAATTCTGGGTCCATGCAGGCTACTCCACCCAAAATGCCTCCTATGGCGGCAATTTTATCCGCTACCTCCTGTCCAGCGGGGGTTTGGTAGTAGTCCAATGTTACTAAGGAAACGGCTTGAAGAGCGATTTTTCCTTGCCATTCTTGTTGCAGGGTCTGGAACACATCCAGACTAATATCTGCTTGAGGCTGAAAACAGTCAATGTGAGTGCGGATAGCTTTGGTTCCGTGGGCGTAACTGCATTTTAGAGCAAATTCCATGCGACCAGATACATCTTCCCTACTCCATCGGGAAACATCTTGCTCTATGGCAGTAATAGCGGAGGAGAAAGTGCAGTCTGGGTTGGGCGAGCGCTCCCAAATATGTCCTTTATCTAAATGGGTGTGGATGTCGGTAAAACAGGGAAAAACAATACCTCGCTGCAAGTCTATGTAGTGTAAGTTCTTGGTATTGGCAGAGCCCGCTGGCAGAATTTGAGTAATGATTCCCCCGACTATTTCCAGGTCGCACCAGCAAAGACCTTCCCGAGTTTGGCTGGGAAAACTGTTGTCCACTAGAAGACAAGTGGGAATGCTGGCATTTTTCAGCCAATAGCGATCACTTTTAATCAATGAACAATGAACAATTAACAATGAACAATCAAGAACAGTTCCATCA
>JH610580.1 GCA_000252485.1 Prochloron didemni P4-Papua_New_Guinea
GTAATCCCCAGGAACCACCCCAGGAAGAACCTCAGTCAGGGAATTGCGATAACTATCCCCAGCAGCAAGAGCTTGATCTACTTCTACTCGACCCAACAAAGGGTCGGCAACATCCCACACGCCATCGGCGGAAATATAGATGGAATCGGTCCAACGTCCGGCAAGCTCCTCACCACTGGAGTTGGTTACGGTATAACTAACGGTTAGCTCTGTACCGGGAACCCCCTGTAGTGGGATCCCAATCTCCCCGGCCACCAAATCCACTGGTTCTGGTAAAACAATCTCGAGAGAATTGCCATCATAGCCCAGGTTATTGGACTCTCCATGGCGCTCGTAAACTGCATGGCCACTGTCGGTGTTCACAAAGAGGTAAAAGGGACCGGACAAACCGGCAGGAAGGGATAGGGAAGTAGTGTGAGTGGAGGAAGACCCGGCAGCCAAACCGGACTGGTGAGTTGCGAAACCCAAGTAAATATCCCTGGTGGGGTCAAAAATTTGGTCCCGAGAGAGATAGAAGGCATCCCGCCAAGACTGGGAACTGGCATCAGCCCCAGCGTTATGGACGGTCCAAGTCAGATCCAACAACTGAGAGCTAATGGCAGACTGGGGTGCGTCCACCATGGTCACTTCTAAATCCGGCACGGGACTTAAGCTGACCACAGTACTTTCATTCTCTATTGCTTGATTATTGTTTTCGTCTTCTTCAATTACCCGGTTATAGACATCTGTAACTACCTGTACCTGCACTTCTCCGGTCAAGTCCACAGGCAACTGAAAACTGGCAGAAGCTTGATACTGGGACCCGTTGGCCAGTACCCCGGAGTGGAAAACCCGGCCCAAGGAGATCTGGTTTCCATCGTCAGTAGAGAGGAACACCTCATCATGCCAGTGATTGCTATTAGTATCTCCCAGACCCTCGTTAATTACGGTCCAACTCACGGGGAATAATTCTCCTGAAGCACCGGTAACAGGGGCGGATAGTTCTTTTACTTGCAAATCAGAGGTGAGGCGGGACACAGAAAGGGGCAGTACCTCAGAAACATTATTGTCGAAACCTAACTCTTCGTAGACCCCGTTACCCCAATCGGTGACTACATAGAGATTGTAATCCCCCTGGAAACTGAAGGGAATGGCTACCACTTCCTGACGTTGGTAACTCTGTCCCACAGCCAAGGAACCATGGCGAGACACAGTACCTAGGATAACGTCGTCCCCGTTGCCCAGAATAGGATCCACGGAAGCCACAATGCGATCACGCCAACTTTCTACCCTGGTATCCCCCATGCCGGAGTTGGTGACAGTCCACTCTACTAAAATACTCTTACCAGCGTTCGCTACAGTGGCGGTACTGGCACTTGTTACTAGCAAATCGGCGGCCAGAGAAGAGATAGTGACTACTTCTGGATCCCAGCCAATGTTGTTGGACTTGTCCAGTTCAAACACTTGGTCTCCACTATCGGTGACGGCCAAGACATGAAAGTCTCCCGTCAGTCCGTTGGGAAGGGGAAAAGTAGCTGTTTGCTGGTAACTGGAACCTAAGTCTAAGGAACCGAAATGATTGCTCTTCCCCAGGAACAAATCGGACAATGGGTCTAAGATTAAATCTGTGGAGAGATAGAAACTATCCTGCCATTGGCTATTGGGAGTTGCGGTAGCTCCTAAATTAGCTACTGTGTAGGTAATGGTTAAATTACGAGAAGCCTCTGCTGGTGCATCCACTAACTCTACTTCTAAGTCTGGGGGTGGGGTGAGGTTAATTTTGGTGGGGGTGGCATCAAACCCGGTATTATTGCCGTCAAATGCCTGCTCGAACACCTGGTTATGGGCATCGGTTTGAACGATGATGAAGAAGTCACCGCTTACTCCAACGGGTAAGGCAAAATCCCTGGTTACAGTATAACTATCTCCTGGATTGAGTATGCCGTTGTGATTATAGGAGACGAGAACTAAATCTTCTGCATCCAAAGTTTCATTGGTGGACAGATAAACCCGGTCCAGCCAACTATCTTCTACTGTTATACCAGCTCCAGAATTGGTTACTGTCCAACTCAACAGGATATTTTCTCCGGAAAACCCCTGACTTGGTGCGACAACGGTGGTGATTTCTAAGTTTGGCGGTGGGGTCAATTCTACATGGGTTCCGATTCCTACTCCGAGATTATCTTCTTCTCCATTTAATTCAAAGACTTGGTTGTTCCCGTCTGCTTCCACTAAGATGTAGTAATCCCCATCAATCCCTTGAGGTAAAGTAAAGGTGAGGCTGTTGTTGTAACTATCTCCTTGGTTGAGATAACTGGGATTCATAGCCTGTCCTAGGAAGGTATCGGTGCTATCTAAGGTTTGGTCATTAGATAACCAGACTTGGTCTATCCAAGCAGGACTGCTAGTGGCTCCGGTGCCGTTGTTGGTGACAATCCACTCTACTACAGTTTCTTGACTGGAAAAGGCTGTAGGTGGAGCACTAATGCTAGTTACCTGCAGGTTGGGAAAAGGCGACAACTCTACTACCAGAACCTGATCGTCCACCTCAGCATTGTTGTCTTCGCTGCGGTATTCGAAGATGGTGTCGTTGATATCGGTAAGGACGATGGGGGTAAAGGTACCCTGGAATACCTGGGGCAGGGAAATGGTCTGGGTGCGTTGGATGGAGGCTCCTGGGGCGATGGTGCCGGTAAAACTGAAGTTGCCAAAAGGTAGATCGCCGCCGATGGCACTATCCTCGGAGAGGAAAACACTATCGACCCAGGTGCCTGTCGCTGCGGCAGTACCGGTGTTGCTTAAGTTCCAGCCAATCTCAATGTCCTGGCCGGAAAATGCTTCAACAGGCGCAACAATCCAGCTGACAACCAAGTCAGGTGTGGGAGGAATCGTCAGGGCGATGGAGGTTGGTGCTAGGTTATTGTCTTCATCGGTCTCCACTAACTCATCAAATCCGTCAGCGTCTAACAACAAGAAAAAGCTGCCGTCCTCGAAGCTATCATCCAGGGGCAGGGTCACGCTCTCAACTTGGGTATAACTCTCGCCCGAATTCAGACTAATAGGAGCAGCAAAGGTTGCCAAAGGAATGTCCGAGCTATCCAGGCTAGAATCGGGGGATAGATAGAGGCGATCGCTCGAACCGTTAGAAATATCATCGTCCCCAAGATTGCGAACTGTCCAAGTAACGTCTATGGTTTCTCCGAAGGTTGCAGCAGCATCAATAGAGACAGACTCGATTACCAAATCTTGTTCGATGACATTGTCAACGGCGATGGTGAAGTTTCTCTGGAAGCTCAATCCTCCCCCATCTGTGACTGCAACGGTGACCGTGTGGCTGGTATTGCTCTCAAAATCTAGTAAGCTACCGTCAGCAACTTGTAACTGATCGCCTACAATTGCGAAGCGTCCTTCGGCATCATCTAGCAAGCTGAAGCTAAAACTATCTCCAGGATCGGGGTCGGAGACGCTCAAATTCCCAACCAACGTGCCGTTGCTGCTATTTTCATCAAGGCTACTGTTATGGAGTTGAATGTCCGTAGGAGCATCGTTATGGACGTTGTTAACTGTCAAGATAACCGTTGCTGTTTCTGAGACAGTTTCCCCATCTGTTGCCCGATAACTAAAACTATCAGTTCCGGCAAAGTTTGGATCAGGGGTATAAGTAAAAGAGCCATCTTCATTGAGAATGAGAGTGCCGAAACTCACATCGTCAACCAACTCTTCAACAGTTAATGTCCCCAGACTAAGATTGGTATCGTTAGTTAAGACCCCTTGGATTGCCCCTACACTCAAGCTGACATCTTCATCGGTTTGGTAGGTATCGTCTTCTGCTACTGGCCCAGTGCCCGTCAAACCTGTTCCTCTGAAGTTCCCGTAGCGAACATTGGACTGAGAAAGATTGTAAAATCCAAAGCGACCTGCTTCAAAACTGCCTGACACATCAAAGATCGTTGTGTCATCTATTTTGATTTCGATGTGATCGGTGGTGTAAGTTAGCTCGAAGTCATATTCTTGGAAATCTACCCAGCCTTTTGTAGAACTATAGTCAGAGGCGAGAACATCAAAACCAGTGTGACCCCATAAATTCTCAAAACTCAGTGGGGAGTCAGATAGTTCGAGTTGACTCAGGGTAAAGCCCTCCGCGCCAAATGCACTACCAACAGTTTGATTGTTTTGCTTCCAGTCAAACAGAAGGAACTCGTAGGCATCGGTAGGATCCCTATTATCGCTCAACGGGCTTTGATAGCCAAACACGAAGCCGATAAAATCGTCGTCTGTAGAGGTTTGAACCTCCAAGGTTCCCATTACTGTCCCGTTAATGAAGTTAAAGGGACTGACAAAGAAAGTTGGATCGCCGTTGATGAACTGCTGGACGAATTGATTGTGATCTCCGCTAACCGACCAATTTCCTGCCTCTAAGGGGCCTTGTTGTTCCCAAGTACTCAAGTCAGCAAAATTTGCCTGAAGATCGATGGTGCTGGAGGTAACATTATTCGTTTCGTGGGTTTCGTTTTGTTCCTCTAGAGCATCAGTAATTGTATCCATCTCTTCTCCTAAACTATCAAAAAAATTATTAGTAATAACTACTATAGCAGTTTAACCTTGATTATGCAACCTGTCTATATAATTTTATGTTACAAACTTTCTTATATGCTCTGACGGGGTGACAACTATGTCTGTAAAGCTTATATAGCAAGGGTTACAGCAAATCCTAATTGGTTCAAATAGAGACGAGATTTAAAACCGCCCAGCAATTTCTCTAATTCCATCCTGTGGAGCAAATTCTCAATCTGAGCCTGTAATTGAGGATAATTATCCAGTTCTTCTCTTAGAAGGCTGAGAACTTCCTGCCAAAAACCAGAAGCGGTAAAAGGATAGATATTTAGACAACTTAAAAGTACAATCTTCTCTTCTAATCATTTTAACTGGTTGCCAGGGAGGAGTGAGTATTTTGAGAATGTCTTCTCTTTCGTGGAAGTTCCACACTTCTTCTACTGTAGCATTGATGAGGGATGAGTATTGAAAATGAAGCATTTTAGTTGTTTATTAGTAGTTACGCAGAAACCGGGTTTCTAAAAAATCTGGATAATAGGCCGTTTTTTTGTAAATAAATATGCTATTTTGCCTAGCTTAATAAGGGTGATTTAGGGGTATATTATCTATGTGTGCTACACATAGATAATATTTCATATTATATAGCAATTTACAAAACGATTGGGACAAAATTGTAGCAGTTGACATCAACTATCAACTATCCACTATCAACTATCCACTATCCTAAGAGTAATTGAGCGCTTTCTTGATAGCCATTTAATTGGTCACTCAAATCGCGCAATTCTTGAATTGCTTCCGAGTTATTTAAGTCAGCAGTGCGCAATTTATTTTGCAATTGTTGTAAAGCACCAGCGGAGTCTTGTATAATAGCTTGGAGATTGATAATTTGAGCTTGGCGAGTATCTTGTCCTCTTCTAGCTAGTTCCAGATTGCGGTTTAAACTATTAGCTAGTTGCACCAGTTGTTGGCGAGTTGCCCCGGAACTGGATTGAAGTTGATTGTTTACTTGTTGCAGTTGTTGTTGTAATTCCTCTACGGATAATAAGGAATTACTTGCTGGCAAACGACGGGCTAATGCTGCTATTTTCTCCGGCAGTTCTATGGCGCGATCACATGCGGATTGAACTGTTACTAATAATTCTAACTGAAACTCCCCGTTAGTTAGCATTTGATTGGCTTCATTGCGCAGGGTTTCTGCACTTAGAGCTACAGCTCTTGCTTGGCTTTTAATTGCTTCTAGTTCCTGTTCTAATAGTTTTTCAGGGTCCGGTTGTTGGGACTTTAAGAAAGTAGCTCCTGCTGCAGTAATGACGGCAGCAGTGGGTATAACGATGAGGTTGGGAATGGCTAAGAGGCGAACTCCTACTACCAAACTTATACCACCGATGAGTACTGCTAGGGGATAATAAATTGGATTGGCTAGTTTATTCATGAACCGCAGATGAACGCAGATGAACACAGATGAAGATGGATGAAGATGGATGAAGGGATGATAGATATAGATTAAAATTCCATTTGTAAGTCGGACATTAAAGTGGAAATGGTGGCAGGATCTCCTTTACGATAATAACCGCCATTGGCTGCAGCAATTTGTTGCAAGACTTGGGGATTGAATTCCCCTGCATTACCGTAACCAATAGTAAAGAAGGCAATCCGTTCGTCAGAGGAAAAACCGCTTTTTTTCAATTCTTGAATTAGATTGTTGAGAGAAATGTTGGAACCGGAGTCTTCTCCATCAGTGAGAATCACTACTGCATTAATTGCGTTTTCACGGAGATTTTGCCGCAACCAATTGCGAGCATTTAGACTGGCATCGTATAATCTCGTACCGCCGCCAGCTTGAAGACTGGCAACGAACTCCATGCCGCGATCGCGTCCCGAACTAGTTCCATCTGCTAATATGGGGGAGGCAATTTGACTGTCAAAATCAATTAAGGCAATTTTCTCTTTCGGTCCCAAATTATTAATATAGTTGCTCAGAGTTTTTTGCACTGCAGGTAATTTGCTTCCCTGCATGGAACCGGAAGAGTCCACTACTACTACCACTTGGGATGGCTTTTTCGCAAATTGCTCCCAGGACTCCAGCATTGCGGTGACTACTTCTGGTTTGGGGGGACGGAGACTGTCGTAGTTGGCATTGGGGTCAACTCCAAATTGAGGAGAAAACTTCCCGCCTAAGTTGACTCCCGGTACTCCCGGTCTCAGTCCTGCTGCAGTAGCGATGGCTTGTACTTGAGGCGATCGCAAATATTCAATTACATCTTCTACTGCTTCCTTTTCCTCTTCGCTCACCCAAGGAGCGTTAGGTACAATGGCACGCATGTTAGAAGTAAAAGTAGCTTTCGGATAAATAGCCTCATATTTTTCATTGCCCTGGGAATTAGAATTAGCCGCAATCACAGAAGACTCGTAGACAGAACCAATAGATGCCCAAAAAGGACCGTTAGCTACCATGTCTTTAGCTAAAGAACTGGTAGAGACTCCGTAGCGAGTGACTTTACTCTGGATATTCTGCACCTGCCCTTGATATTGCTTCACATCTCCTACCGTCAGTTGCTCCGGTCGCTTGCCGGAAACAGAAGCAAACTGAGTTACTAAGGTCTGCAAACCGGAATTAGAACGAGTAGGAGCGGTTTGGACGAAGTATATAGGCAGTTGGGGATTGTTGGGGTCCAGGTCGCGATGGTTATTGGCATTTACCAAAGTCTGATATAAATCTGCTTGTTTACGCAAGCCAGCAGCTAGATTAGCAGGAGCCATGAACACCATGGGACTGTTGGCTAATAAGGCAGCATCAGTAATGGGAGGAATGTAATTTTGTCCGGGGAAAATGCCGTCTATTCGAGAAATTAGTTGAGATTGGTAGATTTCGCCATCTACCGATAATAAAGCGGGAAATTGAGGGTTATCTGGAGAGATAGTTCCCGCTTTCAGTTGTTGGGTGAGGGAAACTACTTCTGCCACAATATCGCCACTACCTTTGGCTTCGCATTGTAAGTAGAAACGTTTTCCATTATCTAGTTTAGGTTTGGTTTGATTGAATTGGTTGGCTGCTTCGTTACAGAATTGTTTCAGGGCGCTGCCTACTAAAAACTTCACGGGAAATCCTGGTCCTGATTGTGGTGCTTGTCCTCCTCCTGGGGAAGAAGGGGAACCATTGCAAGCAGTGAGAAACAGCAGTGCTAAAGCGGTGGTCCAGCGGGGGAGGTTTTGAGGGCTTTTGAGGGATGGTAGGTTTATCATCATGTTTATCGTTAGAAAGCGATCGGTCTTTAATTTGAGAATAACCTTGTGGTTATTAATTCTTAATCTTACCCAGGACAACTTTATATTAACTTGTAGTAGGTGCAATAGCCAGAACTATATTCCATATCCCAGTCTTCTAGAGGGATAGCTGGCTCTTCAGGATCGGCATAGTATGCGTAGGGCTGCTTGTTTGCCAATGGTAAGATAGGATATTCCTTTTTGACTTCACCAATAGTGACAATTCGGTCAAGCTTATTTTGAATAGCTTCATTTAAGATTTCTGAAGCAAGCTCCTCTACAGACATTCGTTTTTCTGCGGCTGCTTTTAGCAAAATTTCTTGAGACTTTTGACTAATATTGACATTCGTTATAATCATATTCAATTTTTGAGGGATTTAGGGTTTATCATCACGTTTATAATTAGAAAGCGATCGGTCTTTAATTTGAGAATAACCTTGTCTTTCGATTTCTAGCAAATATTTCCGTAATTCATATAATCTATCGATAGGGTAGTTATCAAGAATTTTCCCAACAATCCAATTCTCTCGTTTACAACAAGATCCAGTTTCTAATATCACATCTGAAAATGTTTGCTACATATACAATAGGGTTATAAGCAATTGTAGGTTGGGTTGAGCGAGAGCGAAACCCAACACAAACCTCTGGGCTGTTGGGCGTTGCCCTGCCCTTCGACTTCCGGTTTCGTTGCCTCAACCCAACCTACCGTGGAATAAACTCAAAACCTAAAACTCTGTACCTCAATTCCCCTCCTGGGAGGGGTGGAGTAATTCCCCTCCTGGGAGGGGTGGAGTAATTCCCCTCCTGGGAGGGGTTAGGGGTGGGTTACTATTCCCTAAAACCCCGAAATTGTGTACTTCATAGCCATGAGAATTGCTATAATTAGCTTATCAGAAAAATTAAGTTGAGCGAGAGCGAAACCCTTCGACTAACAACACAAATCTCTGGGCTGTTGGGCTTGCCCTGAGCGTAGTCGAAGGGTTTCGTTACCTCAACCCAACCTACCATGGAATAAACTGAAGCAAGCTCCTCTACAGACATTCGTTTTTCTGCGGCTGCTTTTAGCAAAATTTCTTGAGAATTTTGACTAATATTGACATTCGTTATAATCATATTCAATTTTTGAGGGATTTAGGGTTTATCATCATGTTTATAATTAGAAAGCGATCGGCCTGGAATTTGACTAATAACCTTGTCTTTATTAATTCTTAATCTTACCCAAAACAACTTTCTTTACAAAAAACTTGACAAAAGCGCATTTTGTGTATACAGTAAAATTGGTAATTCTTGAGACCAAACTATGATGGAAGCAAGCTGTGTGGCTTCTCGCTTGGCGCGAGAGACTTTTTCAGCAAGCCCTAAGTATTGATATTTAACGACTTAGCCATTTAACCAAGATTTTTTATGCTACTTTATGTGTTATAGCAGGAAGTGCGGAAAGTGGGTTATTCTTTGAATATAAAGGTTATGCAGGCTACAGCCTCGACAATAAAGATTGGTTAATGTTATTACATCCTTTGAGAGCGCAAGTATTCACTAAAGATTTTGAAATCAACTGCCCTGTGCAACAACGTACATGGAGAAAGTAGCTTTCGAAAATTGCTGAACTACCTTTGCCAGGTGTACCCATTCGGCTCATTCTCACTAAAGCTGAAGGTGACCTACTAACCTTTGAGTGTAGCTTTATTGCGACAGAAAAAGAACCAGTCTGGCCTTCTCTATTAAATATCAATGTTCGTCAGGCAGTTTCTAGCAAACCCTTTATAGCAGTAAGTATCATTCCTACAGGAGTCAGAGCCGAAATTGGTGGTTTTGCGGGAGATGCGACTCCGAGTACCAATCTTTTAGCTTCAGCTTGTGACTATCTCGTAACAAATCCCAATGCGGTAACAGCATCGGATATCTATTTTGCTGGGGATAATGTTCTTTATCTGGAAGGGAATCTGATTTGTCAGTTGCTACTGGGTAATATTGGGGTTATTCCAGAGAAGCGGAAAAATATCGCCGCAATTGTGGAAAAGCCCCAAGATGAAAGATTTTTAAACAATGTGCTTAATGCTCTCAATGGGTTGCGTGCTGTGGGGGGGATTAATATCGATCCTGTAGTAGTAACAGGTGGCGCAATTGAAACCGAATGTACCTATTCCCAGTATGGTAATGCTTCTGGGGAATTTAAAGGGATGGACGAGTTGATGAAAGCTTTAGATGTAGTGGAAAGTTCTCCTGCTAGGGCGGTGGCTTTAGTTACCACTCTGCTAGTAGATGATAAAGTGCGTCAAGCTTACTACCGAGGGGAGTCTATTCCCAATCCCTGGGGTGGTGCGGAAGCAATTATGACTCACATGACCACTAATTTCTATCCCTTTACTGCTGCCCATGCTCCCTTATTATTGGAGTGGGAACATACGGGATTTGGTAAACTGGTAGACCCCAGAGATGGAGCAGAATTAATTTCTAGTGCCTATATTTGTTCGCCTCTGAATGGTTTAATCAATTCTCCCCGCCCGGTGAAATTTGATACTCCTGTAGCAGCAGGTGAAACCAGGATATCTGTAGAGAATGTTTCGGCGGTAGTGATGCCAGAAACAACAGTGGGGAATATTCCTTTCTTTGCTTCTTTAGACCAAGGTGTTCCTGTAATTTTGGTCAAAGATAATACCACTAAGTACGATATTACCCCTGAAAGACTGCAAATTGAAACTCAAGGCAACCCGATATATTGTGTCAATAGCTACATGGAAGCTGCGGGATTACTGCTAGCCTTACGTAATGGTATTGCGCCAGAAAGTACAACTCGCCCGACGCCACAAATTAAGCCAGTTTTCCTTTAAGCTATGAATCAAGCATCTTCTGCTTATAAGCTGATCGCATCTCATAATCAGGATGTGCAGGTTAGTCTCTATACTCCTGCTCATCAAGGAATTGCTCACAATAGCGATCGCCTCAGTGAAAAGATATATCAATATGATGTACCGTTTCTCACTCGCCCTCGCACTGAAAACATAGAAAAACATTTTTCTCAGTTGTACGGCACTAAACATACTTTGTGGCTAACTGGGGGAGGTACTCAAGGTGTTTTAACTGCTTGTGCTTTATTGGGAACTCAGTATAAACGAGTGGCGATCGCTCTTAACAGTCATATTTCCGTAATTAACGGCATCATCTTAGCGGGGTTAGAGCCATATTTTATTCCTTCTGTGTCTTTGATGCCTACTGCCTCGGAAGTAATCTCCGCTTTGGAAACCAGTGGGGTATCCGCTTTGTTGCTAACTCATCCTAGTTATGAAGGGGTAATTATCGATCTTGGCAAAATAGCTGATTATTGTCGCGATCGCCATATTGCTTTGGTAGTAGATGAAGCCCACGGTAGTCATTTTCCCTTTCTTGAGGAACAATGGCAATCGGCGATCGCTTTTAAGGCAGATGTAGTAACTCATAGTTTGCACAAGTATACGGGCAGTTTGGTACAAACTGCTTTACTGCATTTACCAACTGACTCTCGGTTTACTGTTGAACAAGTTATGGGGGTGATGCCTTTATTTGAAACCACTACCCGCAGTAATCTGTTAATGCTGAGTATTGAAGATGCGATTAAGAAGGGATATTCTGAGGAAGGTCAAGCGTTATTTTGGCAAGCCATTCAGGAATGCGATCGCCTGCGCAGTCAATTAGATAATTATGGCAAGGTTTTGTGTTATGATTCCCAAGTTAGCGATCCTCTGAAAATATATTTAAAGAGCGATCGCGCTACGGGAGAAGAGTTAGCCGAATTGTTGTACGAGCGCGGCATTGATGGGGAATTTGCTGATGAAGAGGGATTGTTATTAATTTTCTCTTTCCATCACGAGCGACAAGATTTCCAATTTATAAGAGAAACTTTAGCCGAACTGGTGCCGATTCTGACTGAAAAAGCCCCAAAAGAGACTTTACCTGACAGTTACTTTTGCCGTCATCCTCAAATGAGGACTTTACCGAAAGATGCTTTCTTTAGCCAGAAAGAAAAATTACCTCTTGGGCAAGCAATAGGAAGAATAAGTAGTTGCTGTATCAAGAAAGTTCCCCCAGGGAGTCCCATTTTAATACCAGGAGAAGAAGTTACTAATTGGCATCTGCAACGTTTATCTCCTGATACAGTTGTTGAAGTAGTGGGGGAGTAATTAAAGATGATCGAAGAACAAGCAAAAGATTTTTTAGAAACAAGACCTTGGTTATCTGGGATTTGTGATAGCCAAAGTACCGAGGAATTAAAAAATAAGTACGATAGTTGGGCTAATACCTACGATGCAGATGTAGGAGAAGATTGGTCTTTTATGCCTGTTAATATAGCACGGACATTAAGCAAACTGCTCAATAATAAAAATGCTGCAATCTTAGATGCTGGTGCTGGTACTGGGTTAGTCGGGCAAGCCTTAGCACAAAAGGGATACACTAATCTTACTGCTGTGGATCTGTCAGAGAATATGCTGGCGATCGCCAAAGAAAGACAAGTCTACAAGTCTCTGCATCAGTGTAATTTAGAAGATGATTATATTTTTAGCAATTCAGCAAATTTTGATGCAATTATTGCAGCAGGAGTTTTTGCTTATGCTCATGCTGGGGTTGAGGTTTTAAATAATTTATTTGGTCTTTTAAAAGAGGAAGGATTTTTTTTGTTAACGATACGGGAAGACTATCGCAGTGAAATGCAGGCAGTCTTAGAGCGATTACCCTGGACATTAATCAGTGAAGAGAATTTTCCTATATATGACCAAGCAAAGTTGATGTATCTTCTGGCTTTTAAAAAGGAGCGATCGCAATGACGAATCAAAGTGTTGACAAATCAACTATATCTGAACAAGAAACTTCAAAGAACAAAAGGTTTGTCAAAATCTCTGACCGAGAAGATAGATGCGATATTCCTAAGTCAGCTTGGAGACCTTTGACAGAAAATGCCTATTTACAGACTTGGAAAGGGGTACTTCTGGAAAAAGATCCCATGCAAATTGCAGCTTATCCAATGCTGCTGCGCGAGTTGCAACCGAAGACGATTATTGAACTTGGTGCGCTGAAGGGGGGAAGTGCAATTTGGCTGGCAGATCATTTGGAATTATTTGGTATTGAAGGCAGGGTTTACTGTGTTGATAACGACCTTTCTCAGCTTGATGAAAAAGCTAAAGCAGACTCTAGGATTCATTTTTTAGAAGGTGATTGTCGAGAAATTAGTGCTGTTTTACCCACAGAGTTGCTTGATAATCTGCCTCATCCCTGGTTAATTATAGAGGATGTTCATGATAATCTAGTTGGTATTCTTGAGCATTTTCACCAGAGTGGCTTGCAAACTGGAGATTACCTAATTATTGAAGACACCAATAAGTTTCTGTGGAAAGTATGGTTTGATTGGGAAGACCAGGAATTAATCCAGCGAGGATGTCGTAAACTTGATGACTTGAGACAATGGTTAATGAAACATCAAGATGAGTACATGGTTGATTCATACTATCAAGATATGTACGGCTATAATGCTTCAAAAAATTGGAATTCAATTTTAAAAAGAAGGTAAATAAAAATGATTAATCAATCTAAAATCGACGCAATAATAAACGCTTGGAAAAAAAAGGGTTTCAAGTGTGAAACTTCTATAACTCCACCTGGAGAGTCTTGGTCAAGTGATGGTCATGAAACAGACGAGGTAATTATCCCCTTGGAAGGGGAATTAGAATTGTCTTTGCAAGGTAAAACTTTTCGCTCTACCATTGGGGAAGAAATAATTATTCCTGCTGCTGAACCTCACACTTTTAAGAGTGTTGGCAACGTAGCTAGTCGTGTGTATTGGATATACGGCTACGAACATGAAGAAGGAGTGACAGGTACTCGCATCAAATCGTAAAAAACGGAAAATTTTATGAAGTAAGGTGCTAATTTTCACAGTAGAAAATTGAAAAGATCATTTGTGAGTTTGGACTATATTGTTGGAGCCAGAAATTACTACCAAAGGAGCTTTGATATAGAATGTTTTGAGAAAATCAATAACTGCTGAAATAGTTATTTGAATTGCCCCTTGAACCGAAGCGTAATTAATCACTATATCTTACATTTTGTGCTTCTTTACTTTCTTAATAGAAGACATGAAACGAGCTTTGGTTATTGCTGAAAATACTGAGGTAATTGGGTTGATTGAGACACTTCTTCTAAAGTTAAATTAGTTTTAGCTGTTGTACCTAAAGCTATAAACTGTCTAAAATTACATTCTTTTTTCCTTTTACTTAACACCAAATCCAGTATATTGGCGTTTATAAGGAGCATGATAGGCTAATATGATATGTTCCTTGGGAACACCCCATTCTACTAATTCATTAGCAACGCCAATTTTTGTACCATCGTGTTGTACTGAGATCTTGCACCATTATCAAAAATGCCCAAAAAAACAATTTTTAACAGCTAGAACCCTATTAAATTCGTTGTCGTTTGCCAAAAAATCGGGTTTTCAATATCAGGTGCAAGATCTCAGTTGTATCCAAATTTTGCAGTTTTTAAGGCTAGTTTGGAGAACACAGCCTCTTAAACGCCTATTTCCATGCCACCCTACGTTCATCAGTTGATAGCGATCGCATTGATTGAAAAGAGGTTCTGATTCTTCTGAGATAGCGAGAGTTTCGCTCATTCTTCGCGAGAACGACGAGACCCTTCGGGTAGAGCTTCGCAAGCATTCTTCGCGAGAACGACGAGACCCTTCGGGTAGAGCTTCGCAAGCATTCTTCGCGATCGCAGTTAGTTATTCAGTTTTGTTTTGTTGGTGATTAACATAGCTGCGAAGGACATTGTTAATTAATGATTGATAACCTTTCCCCTGGCTTTTAAACCAGTCTAAAACATCAGTATCTAAGCGAATAGAAATTGCTTTTTTAGTAATAGGTTTAACCATTTTGGCATTTTCCCAAAAGCGATCATCTAATTCAGGTATATCTGAGGTATCAATAGCAGAATCAGGAATATTTTGAATTTCCTCAAGTCGTTTGCGCGAGATATTCATAGTATTTTCTCCTTTCTTTAGGGGTAGCTTTTCGGGCAGAAATCAAGCGAATTTTGCCATTCCTTTCGATGTGAGCAACGGTGATAATGACAACTCCTTGTATCGCACCAATACTGATTTCTCGGATTTCGTCATAGTCGAATCGCTCATCAATTGAAGTAAAAACGATTCCAAAAAATATTTCCTGTGCTTCTTGAAAGCTAATGCCGTGTTTTCGCTGATTTAGTCGATTTTTATTTTCATCCCATTCAAATTCCATCATGTTCGTATATACATTTTGCCTGTACGAACATGATGGCATATGACTAAGTTTTTGGTCAAAAAGCTAACGCGATCGCATTAATTGAAAAGAGGTTCTGATTCTTCTGAGATAGCGATCACTATGATGAAAGCAGTTGTTTTAGTCTTTGGCGAAAAGCTCTTCTAGCAGGACTCCTCCCAATCTCACTGCTCCCGGCTAAAACTTCTGCTACCAGGTCTCGAATCGGTAATCTAGGAAACGTCGGACTGGTGCTAACTTGCTCGTAGCTCTCTCCTTGCAAGAGGTCAATCCTGAGTTGATTTTGAGTATAGCGCCAGAGTTCAGGCACACCTAAGTTGGCATAGGCATCCAATTGAGTCTTGGAGGTGACATCCACTTCAATGGCTAGATCTGGCGGTGGATCGAGGTTGAGATCGACGCGCCGCTTGCCTCGCATTCGAGCGTGGTTTTGGATGTAGAAGCATCGATCCGGCTCAATGCCACTGTCCATATTTTCTCCCTTGAAGGTAGTGGAACCAAAGCACTCGCAGTCCATTTCTAACTCATCAAGCAAAATTTTCACGAAATCACCGAGCAGTTCTTTATCAACTTCGTGTTCTGGCGTAGGCATTCTGATTTCTAAGGTTCCGTGGCTATAGGCGATACGGGCAGAGCGATGTTCGCCTAGTTCTTCAAGAATGGACTCAAATTCAGCCCACTCTAGGTTATGAATCAAGAGTCTTTGACCTGGGGGAACGGTAAGTTGTCGGAGTAGGAGAGTAACAGCCATGGTTGAATTAATAATTCAGATAGAATTAGCTCAAAATATTAACTTGTAGTAGGTGTAATAGCATTCACATAATAATAGTTGAGTATTTTCTTATCTACTGTCACTATAGGACAATCAGATACTCTTGCCGTTGCGACAATTATTCTATCTGCCGGGTCTTTGTGAAAATCACGATACATCTCGGGAAAACGGAAGCC
>JH610581.1 GCA_000252485.1 Prochloron didemni P4-Papua_New_Guinea
CGACGCTTGCCGATAACGTAGTCCCCATGAAGAAGACTTAGACTGGTCAGCTAGCCTTGGCTTTAGGGCACGAAGCCCCGCCGCAGAGGGCGCGGGGTGCTGACCTGGTAGTGATTGAGCATCAACTGCTATCGCAGGAGTGATAGAAATAAGAATAACTCCTTCTTGTGCTAAAGTGATTTCAAACCATTCTTGAATAGATACGGGAAGAATTATCCTTCCTGCACTAACAAGTCTTGCTATCTCAATAAGACTTATAGTGCAAACTCCTAATCCATTTGGTCTCTCATTCTCAATGACCTCACGGTGGTAACTGGTCAGTTTAGGATCTTTCTGAATCCACCAAACAAAAATATGAGTGTCCAGAACAATCATAAAACCTCTTCAGAACTATTCGACCTATCCCAGTCTTCTAGAGGGATAGCTGGCTCTTCAGGATCGGCATAGTATGCGTAGGGCTGCTTGTTTGCCAATGGTAAGATAGGATATTCCTTTTTGACTTCACCAATAGTGACAATTTTAGATTTAACCTCAAACATCAAGTCAGGAACTAATTCGGCGTAATCTTCTGTAGTACGAAGTAAACGTTCAGCTAGAATAAAAGAAGCATCAGGGGCACGAACATCCCCATCTTTATTGTATCTAAATTTCAAAAATAGAACTTTCCAGAATATTAATAACTGCTGAAACGGCTGTCTGAATTGCTCCCTGAACCGAAGCATGATTAATAGCTAAATGTTCCCCGGCAAAGAAAACACGGGGATTATTTACAGGGTAAGGTTGACCGAGTAATGGTTGATACTTCTCCCGATCGCCTGGAGCAAAATAGGCATAAGAACCAGAACCAGGCTCATTATCTTCATCCCAAATACTATGAACAATATCATCAGTATATTGTTTTATCTCAGCATGCAGTTGGGAAACTTCTTCTAAAGTCAAATCGGTTTTAGCTGTTGACGACAAAGTCCTAAATTTCCTTGAATTATCTTCCCAGCGATAAGCAGCAGTTAATACTGATGGCTGATAGGAAATATCTTTATCTTTAGCAACAAAATGAGGTTGAGAAAAGTTGTTTGAGTCTAATTGAGCATTATCAGCAGGATACCAACACTTTTCTATATTTAAATCCGTAAAACTTCCCCCACCATAGACATTATCTGCAAATTCCCAAGGACGAGCGGTACAGTGCAATAGAGTTTTACTAGCACTACAATAACCCAAATTGTTAATAGCTTCTTGCTTTTTACTGGGTAAAACAGGGGCAAAATTAATCTGAGCAAGAGCAGTAGTCGGAACAGTACAAATAATATAGTCAAATTCTGCGCTTTGTTGCTTATCCAACTTATTCCAGTAAACTCGAACCCCTTTATCTGTCATTGCTATATTTGTTACTTTGGCTTCTGTCTGGATTGTTACCAATATCTTTTGAACCAAAGCTTTAACTAAAGTTTCCATTCCTCCAATTAACTCGTATTGCTCCACTTGATGCCAAGCAAAGAAATCAATTAAACCATTTAATAGAGAAACTTTTTCATAATGAATTGCCCCAGTAGCATGACCAAGTAATTCAAAAGCATCGGGAGAAAGATGACTGCGAAAAAAGTCCGTAACTGACAGGCGATCCCACTTTTTCAGTTTATCGCTGGTGAAAGTGGGCGCAAATAATTCCCATTTCTCCTGTTCGGAGAAAGAATTGATTAACTCTGACAATAACTGGTCGTAAATTATCCCAGGGTCTTGTTTCTCATCAGGAGTTAAATTGTAACGAGAAAACAACTCTTGATAACTATCTAAACAAGTTTTCTTTCCCCTCAGATAATAAAAAGCTGCGGGATTGTAATTAATAAAAGGTCTTTTTGGCAACTTAAGCTTATCTATATAGTGTAAAGTACAACCATGACTAGCAGGAATTCGCATTGCGCCCAATTCTCCATAAGTCCCATCACTGAAATAATGAGTTTTAATTCTTCCTCCCAAACGAGAATCAGCTTCTAATAAAGTAACTTGATGGTTGAGTTGACTTAGTTCGTAAGCACTAATAAGTCCCGCAATTCCTCCGCCGATAATCCCAATTCTTTTGCGAGTCTTGCCTTTATCATAGCGACTAAGAGAACCAGGATGATGATACAGGTGATCGAAGGAAAAAGGACGATCTAACTCTTGTGTATGGCGGTAAGGGTTGAACATTAGTTAAGTCGAATAAAGCTTGGTTTAAATTAAGAAAGTGCGAGCGCTTAATTTTTGTTTGCAGATTCACGCTTACTAGTAGATTTATTTTAGCAAACAATGTTCTCGACAAACAAGAATTATCCATAGAATAAATAGTATTTCTTCTGTGGATAAAATCAATTTTCTGCACTCAAATTTCAATATTTTAGAGTTTTCAGTTGAGTAATCGAAAGTAATTTTTTCTATTACATATTCAATTATTTCCCAAATATGATAATCATTATCATACACACATTTGCCAAATCTTGCCTTTGGACTTAGGAGCGAGACATTGTAGAACTTCGTGCTATAGCACGAAGGGCGGAATGTGGGATAAAACTTACACAAAAACTGGGTTGGGTTTTCTCTAGGAAAAATCTTGATTGGAGCCTTTTGATGTAGGACAGAAACCCAGTTTCTAGAGTTATTTGCGTAAGTCCTAGACTAGATCGATCTATTTCCCGATTTGAGAGTCAAATTCGGATATCATGTTCTAAGTCCTCTTAGAAATTTAGATAGCCTTAGTATGTCCGAACGGCGCAGTATTGCTTCTACCCTCAATTTGTTGCTGATCCTTATTGGATTAGTCAGCCAAGAAACCGGGTTTCTTCTATTATTTTAAGGATTAATGCTAAAATTTTGGACAGAAACCCGGTTTCTCAACCTAGGGAATAACCTGAATCTATACTACGATGCAACTAGTTTTTCCAGATGTCTAATAGTCACGGCTTACCCTTAAAGTGAGGCAGCCCAGACTTGCCCCGAGACTCGTCGAAGGGGGGCTACCCCACGATTGACTTTCTACATCAGGACTTACGCAAAATTCGGTCTAAGACACTATGGATAGTGTGGTGCGTTGCGCACGCGAAGCGCCGCTCTTAGCGCCCGCACCCTACTGATAGCTATGGATAGTGTGGTGCGTTGCGAACGCACCCTACTGATAGCTAATAGTTATAAGTAATTGTAGGTTGGGTTTCGTCCGATCGCCCAACCTACGATGCAACTCGAATGGGCAAATTCGGATATCATGTTCTAAGTCCTCTTAGAAATCTTAGATAGCCTTAGTATGTCCGAACGGCGCAGTATTGCTTCTACCCTCAATTTGTTGCTGATCCTTATTGCTGTTAGCTTGTCCCTACTGCTACTGTGGCAACTGAGAGGACTGTTGCTGCTCTTAATGATATCAGTAATCTTCGCTTCCACCCTGGCACCCATTATCAATTTTGCCCAAAGGTTGAAAATTCCCCGCTGGTTGGCGGTAATTCTCGTTTATCTAAGCTTGATTGCCATTCTCACGGTGGGGATTATATTCATCGGTCCTACAGTATTTCAGCAAATTGAACTCTTAGCAAGGAAATTACCAGCCTATGTGGATATGTTGCAATCCCTAGCAGAACAATTGGTGACCCGTTTGGGAATGACCCAACCGGAAATCTTCAATCTAATTAACCAAATGTTCGATTTACAAACCCTCACTGCTTGGGCATTTCGTTCTTCTCGGGAATTGGTGATGCGTTCCTATGGAGTGACCCTGGATATCATTGGCGGCGTACTGAGCGTACTGCTGGTTTTATTGTTCTCCGGCTACATGCTATCCGGTTCCGATAGATTAATTAAAGGCTTTGTCAGTTTATTTCCCCAACCTTGGGATTCTCGTCTTGCGGCTCAAGTAGTTCCTGTGAGTCAAAAAATGGGAGGTTATATTCAAGGCAGAATTGTAGTTTCCACTATTCTCGCCATTGTGATTACTTTAAGTTTAAAATTCTTGGGTATTTCCGAGTTTGCCCTGGGTTTGGGAGTGATTGCCGGGGTAACCAATTTGATTCCTTTCTTCGGACCGGTGTTGGGGGCAATTCCTGCTTTAATAGTGGCCATCGCCCAAGGAGGTTTGACCTTTTTCTGGGTGTTGCTCTTGTTTGTGATTGTCCAAAACGTGGAAACCTACGTTCTGGACCCTCTATTGGTAGGTCCCACTATTAAAGTTCCTCCTTTATATCAGTTGTTGGCAGTGTTGGGAGGGGCGCAGGTATTGGGAATTATTGGCGCTTTAATTGTTCCTCCTTGGGTGGCTGGTACTTCTGTCTTGTTACAGAATCTCTATCTCAAACCGAAGTTACTAGCGGAACAACAAGCAAGAGAGAAAAATCCAGAAGAACAAGGAAAAGAAAAAGTCCCCTGCCCCCCTTATTAAGGGGGGATCAAGGGGGGATCGGGGGATTGTAATATCAAATCTAAAAACGTTTGCTACAGATACAATAGTGTTATAAATAATTGTAGGTTGGGTTGAGCGATAGCGAAACCCTTCGACTACCCTTCGGTGACCCTCTGGGCAAGCGCTCAGGGCAAGCCCAACACAACAACCCTTGCTGTTGGGTTTCGTTACCTCAACCCAACCTACGAGTTATAAACTAGCGGAACAACAAGCAAGAGAAAAGAATCCAGAATAACAAGGAAAAGAAAAAGTCCCCTGCCCCCCTTATTAAGGGGGGATCAAGGGGGGATCGGGGGATTGTAATCACTCAATCCTCAGTTCTTCCACATTCCAGAAAGCACCACCGAGAGCAGAATATTCAATCACCTGAATGCGATCGCGCACTGCACCCAGAGACAAAGAATTAACCAAATAGATAAAAGGCAAATATTCTTCTGTCAAACTCTGAGTTTCCCTATAGATTTCCTTCCGTTTCTCCTCATCTAATTCCCGCGCCCCTTCAATATACAATTCACCGATTTTCTTTTCCCATGCTGATACTTTTCGACCTTCTATAGGAGTACTGCCTGGTTGAGGTTTCTGATTAAACATGTGTAAATTCCCATCCGGAAACCAAACATTAGCTCCACCATTGGGTTCATTACCTCCAGTTAAACCTAATAAATTACATTCCCAATCCAAAGAATTAGTCAATTTATCTACTAACACGTTAAAAGCGATGGGCTGAAAATCCACTTTGATTCCTATTTTAGCTAAATCTTGTTGAATTTGAGAACCCATTGCTTCTCGTATTTTATTGCCAGCATTGGTAATTAAGCTAAAGCGCACTTCATTACCATCTCCATCTAGTAATTGATTGTCTTCATTGTATTGAAACCCAGCCTCCAACAATAATTGTTTCCCCTTCTCGGGATTATATTCGTACCCTTTCAATCCTTGGAAATAATAGGGAGACTGGATGGAAATGGGAGAATTTTGCGGTTGTCCTAGTCCCCGATAGATATTGTTAATTATTCTTTGCCTATCAATATTATAGGCAATTGCCCGTCGGAATTTAACATTATTGAACCAGCGAGATTTAATCGGGTCCACTAAGGGTTTGCCATCTCTTTTGCCCGTATTCAGATTGAAAGAAATGAAAGTGCTTCCATAAGCAGGTCCACCATTATAAATGGTAAATTTTCCTCGCTTCTCTTCCCGCTTCAGCAGGGAAAAATATTCCGGACTAACCCCGAGAGAATCTAAACTGCCTGAACGAAATTGCAAGAAAGAGGTATCGGTAGATTCTACAATTTGCCAAACAATGCGATGGATATAGGGAAGTTGTTCTCCTGCAGCATCTTTTTTCCGATAATAAGGGTTGCGTTTGAAGATAATCCGCTCGCTGGTGCTGTAACTTTCTAACTGATAAGGACCGTTGACAATTATTTCTTCCGGTGGGGTATCTATTCCCCACTTAGAGAGAAAAACAGGGTTTCCATCTTCATCTTTTTCCTTTACTGACTGACGCAAAACATGAGCTGGTAAAATGGGTAGTGAGGTGTTGCCTAAGAAAGGAGCGAAGGGTTCCGAGATACTAAACTCTACTTGCAATTGTCCCAGCTTGCGCACGGTGGGGAGACTGCGACTTTGTCCTACTCTGAGACTATCTCTAGCGTTGGAGGGGATTTCTTCGTTGAGATAAAGTTGGTTGTAGCTGAAGATGACATCCTCTGCAGTTAAAGGATGACCATCAGACCAGCGTAGACCTGGCCGCAGGTTAAAGACAATTTTCAGTTTATCAGCAGAGATTTCCCAGGATTCCGCCAGGGCTGGTTCTTTTTCCCCCGTGATGGGATTTTCTGTAATTAAGCCTTCGTAAGTGAAACCGAAAATATTGGGAGACTCTTGAGAAAGGACAGCATTAAAGGTTTTGGGGTCGCTGAGAATCCCTTGCACTATTTGGGTGTATGCTCCATCGTCTGAGGAGATTGAGGTGGCTGGGCTGCAGGCAGAAAGGCAAATCAGGGTTGCTGCAAGCAAAATTCTGCCCATACTGAGGATTAAGGAAGAAAGTGGATTAGTCATGGCAAATCTATAGCAATGAGCAATGAACAATTAACAATGAACAATTTAAGAGGAAGAGCAGAAAAATGCCCCTTTCGCTTTGTGCAAAGGTGATGCAGCAGATGCAGTTCGACGACCCTCTCTGCAAGCAGCACTTTTGTATAAACATGTAGCATGTAACGACACTTTAGGAGCGAAGCGCTATAGATTGCAGGGAGGATATTCCTCCCAACAGAATTGATGTAGCTTTAATTTTTACCATAGACTTGGTCTAGGTCGAGAAAAAGATTTCATTGTAATAGACAACAGGAAATCCCACGGTATAAAATTAAACGTTTACAATTCTTCTGATCCATTCCCATTTATTTTTAGCTTTTAGCTTTTAGTTATTTTTAATTTAAGAAAAGGTTAATAGATTAATCTAAAAAAATTGTTAAAATTTTATTGTATGAAATATTTTTGACCAAATATAACTATTGAACCTAAAATGATGATAGCCTAAAAGTTGAGACATTGTTGCTCCGGTAGAACTTACCCAGAAACTGGGTTTCTAGGCTTGTTTGTGTAAGTCCTGTCCGGAATTAAAGATTGGCAATCTAGTCCATATCTAGTCTAGATTAACAAATATTATAGGGTTTCTTGGACTCATGAGGTACACCTACAAACCTGCGGACTGCTTCTGCACCTATTTCTGTGTACCTCACAAGTATGAGAAATGCTATATATACTGGCCCTTTTGCTGTTTACTATGATATCAGAGCAACCTTGTCCAGCAGTATAACTCGACCGAATCTGAAAATTGACAACAAGCTAAAACCCAAGAGGAATAAGGCTTTTCGAGTTTCTGCCATTTTTGGCGGAGACATTCTTCAATTCTTCATTTTGAATTTTGAATTTTGAATTTTGAATTCGACGGAAGGAGCTATCAACTGTCAACTACTATATATTTTGAGTTTTAGAACCATGTCAGAGACAAAACTAAAAATAGCTTCAGACATTTCCCTAGAGCAATTAT
Organism: Prochloron didemni P4-Papua_New_Guinea; assembly: GCA_000252485.1. Lineage (GTDB taxonomy): Bacteria > Cyanobacteriota > Cyanobacteriia > Cyanobacteriales > Prochloraceae > Prochloron > Prochloron didemni. The sequence goes on from JH610581.1 coordinate 7,482, forward strand.
CGATAATATATGCTTCAGAAAATAAACAAAAATTTAATTTAAGTTCTACCCTTCGAGATTTAAAATTCAAGGATTTTCAGGTTGACATTAGCCAAATGGGCAAAGTGATTTTCGAGCAAATGAATGCCGATAAAAACTTGCCGGGAGCAATTGTGTTGGAGAATAACAAACTAATCGGCATGATTTCTCGGCAAAGATTTTTAGAGCGTATGAGCCGTCCCTACAGTTTAGAATTATTCTTAAAACGCCCAGTTAAACATTTATATCGATTCGTGCAGACGGAAATGTTAGTTCTGCCTGGAGATACCCTAATAGTAGAGGCAGCGAATCAGTCTTTGCAGCGTCCGCCAGAATTAATTGACGAACCAATTGTGGTAGAAGTAGCTCCAAAAACTTATCGATTAATTGAGGCTCACCAAGTACTAATTGCTCAATCACAAATCTTCAAATTAACTACCGATTTACTCTCTGAACTTTATCATCAATTAAATGGAGCGAACCAAAAATTAGAGCGTCTAGTTAGTTTAGATAGTCTGACCCAAGTTTCCAATCGCCGCATGTTTGATACTTATTTAACAAGAGAATGGCAGCGTTTAGAGAAAGAGCAAGGATGGATTTCCCTAATTTTATGCGATTTAGATTATTTCAAGCAATATAACGATACTTACGGTCATTTAGTAGGGGATGATTGCTTGCGTGCAGTTGCTCAAGCGATTCAAAAAGTAGAAAAGAAGACAGGAGATTTAGTAGTTCGTTATGGGGGTGAAGAGTTTGCTCTTATTCTTCCCAATACTGACCGCCATCATGCTACTAAAATCGCAGAAAACATTCGCATGGCAGTGAGAAGTTTAAAGATTTTCCATTCTCAGTCTCCTATAAGTCAATACTTGACCGTTACTTTGGGAATAGCTAGTACTATTCCTTCCAGCAAGAAAATTACCCCAGCTAATTTGATTGTTGCCGCAGACCAAGCACTTTATCAAGCGAAAAAAGCAGGACGCGATAGAGCTATTTGTAATTCTGTAGTTTTCGGGGATTTTATCGTTCAAAATGCTAATATAGCAGTTGACAGTTGATAGTGGACAGTTGATAGTTATACAATAACCGGTTGGTTGCTCTGAGGAAATACTAAACATGTTGATAGGCCGGGATGATGTACCTCATGAGTCCCAGAAATGCTATAAATAATTGTTTCACTATTATATTATACAATAATCACAATAATTGGGAGAAAAAAACAGGGTGTAATTCCGCTGTTTCTAATTCTTCTTAGTAGAGTTTTGCATCAGGGTTTCCCCAACGCTTATCTACCGAAGGAGCGCAAAGATGATTGAAGTTCCATTGCAAGCGAGAATAAGTCTTTTTCCAAACATCAACTGTCCTAGAATCCTCTCCATTTAATAGTCCTTCGATGTAGCGATCGCGATATTCTTGAATGGGATTCTGATATATAGCAATGAGCAATGAACAATTAACAATGAACACTTCGGCTACGCTCAGTGCAGGCAATTAAGAGGTTGATAAGAAAAATACGCATGCACGCTTTATACAAAGGTGATACAGCCAATGTAGTACCTTTGTATAAAGGTAGCATATAAAGACACTTTAGGAGCGAAGCGCTATAATATCAAATCTGAAAACGTTTGCTACAGATACAATAGTGTTATAAACAATTGTAGGTTGGGTTGAGCGATAGCGAAACCCAACACAAACGTTAATGTTAGTATCAAGAACAACCCGAAGTTTATCCATCTTCTTCAGCTAAAATTTCAGCAAGTTTCTCCTCAGTTAATCCATTAGCTTCAGCTTCTGCACCAATTTCATCACAGAGTTTTTGGAATGCTTCTACATCTGGATTGTACATGCGCTGATATTCCTGGTATGAAAGAATAGCAGCAGCACCACGACCATTCTCAGTCATCATAATTCTGAACAAACTCCTTGAAACGACCGTTTTCCACTTCCTCTATGAGTGTTTCAATAATATACTGTTGAGACTCAATAAAAACCTGTCCCACTGGAGATAGAGCTTCCACTTCAGCTATAGCCCTTTCCTTATCAATCATTCCACCTCCTATCATGCCCACTTTTACCTCGGATTTACTTTTGAGGCGCTCTGCTGTAATTTTTGCCTGCTTGAGTCTGGCTTAAGCTGGATAAGGACAAATAAGACTTTTTCTTAGAAACAAAGTCGCGCAAACTCACGAATTCACCTTTGTGAGTACAAGTAACTGGTAATTCTAGTTCTTTGGCGAGAGCCTTTGGTATTTTCATGTTTCCACCTTGTTTTATTCTTCTTATTTCACTACTATACTATATAAGAATTACAATAATCGAACAGATACAATAATGTTATAAGCAATTGTAGGTTGGGTTGAGCGATAGCGAAACCCAACACAAACGTTGTGGCTGTTGGGTTTCGTGACCTCAACCCAACCTACGACAGTATTTTCCCAAATATCAAGTGTCTCAAAATCCTCTCCATTAAATAGTCCTTCAATGTAGCGATCGCGATATTCTTGAATGGGATTTTGATCTAAATCAGACAGGCGATCGCAAACTTCTGCAGCCGTCAGACTATCTGCAAACGAACAAAAATACTAACAAGAGCAGTCAAAAGGATCCCTATTACCGTCACTAACGAACCTTTGAAAAAATTGCTCTGGCTTTCAATTTTTCCGTCCAGCTTATTCACTTGCTGTTTTACTTCTTCAACTGTGTTTTCAATTGATTTTAACCTCTCGTCTGTCTTAGCTGTGTAAATGTCTACCTTTTTATCGATATTATCTACTTTCTTATCGATATTATCTATTTTTTCATTTATTTTCTCACTTATTGAGAGAATGAGTTGTTTCAGTTCCGAAATTTCCGTATCGTATGCGATAGTCATCTGTTATAACCTTCCTTTTATACAATGGGATTATCTCAAACTTAGTGGAATTATGAAAATGTCTATTAGAATCAATCCCCAAAACCAGCAAATTAATTTCAACCATGGGACGGCGACTCTGAATCATGATCATTGTGGATATACTTCTTGAAATGACCGTTTTCAGCTTCTTTTATCAGTTTCTTAATAAGATACTGTTGAGTCTCAATAAAAACCTGTCCCACGGAAGACTGAGCTTCCACCTCAGCTATAGCTCTTTCCTTATCAATGATTCCAGCTCCTATCATGGCCACTTTCACCTCAGGTTGATTTTTGAGCCGCTCTGCTGTAACTTTTGCCTGCTGAGTCTGGCTTAAACTGGATAGAAATAAGGCTTTTTCTTAGAAACAAACTCACGCAAACTTACAAATTCACCTTCCTCAGTACAAGTAACTGGTGATTCCAGTTCTTTGGCGAGAGCCTTTGGTATTTTCATTTTTCCACCTTCTTTTATTCTTCTTCTAGATCCTATCATAGGATCTAGAAAATTAGCAACTAATTTCATGAAAAAATTCTGTCCAAGCTAGTTTTCTCTTTCACCAAGAAAAAGAGAATGGTTTAACAGATTTTCTCTTCAGTCAAGTTTAGATACAGGCTCTCTCTTCTATCGCCTGTTTGCACTCTGTAGACTCTTAGACTTTTCGTCTTTATTTTTCCAGAAATTCAATGACCAATAAAACTGCTTTAACCACTAGCACAACTGGTAGCGGTAGAAGTTCTAGAGCAAAAAGTACAAATACAACAAAATCGATGAATGCGCATGCACGCTTTATACAGCAGATGCAGCACCTTTGTATAAATAATGTAGCATATAGGGTGGGCAG
>JH610582.1 GCA_000252485.1 Prochloron didemni P4-Papua_New_Guinea
AGTTGATAGTTGATAGCTACTGAGGTACGCTCCACGCCCCCAAATAAAAATAAGAAACTCCCCGAGAGAGCCTTGTCGCATTGAACGATTCTGTGTTATTATAGCCCAAGCAAGTGTTTTAGACAAAACCGGATTAACAATGGTGCAATGTCCTAGCCTGTTTGATAGCTTGGTTTGGGGGAAAGTGGACAAATTAATTGGTGAAAGGATAACAAAATCCTTATCCCGTTGGAGAGAGTGAAAAAAATTTACCATCCCTCATATAAATAAAACACTTCCTACTTTTACCTACATATTTCGAGAAAAAATGAACAAATCATCAAAAAAAAAGCAATCTAAAAAAAGTAAACAATCTGAACTTAGTGTAATTAATTCTCATGCTGCTGGGATTGATTTAGGTTCTAGGGAACATTGGGCCTGTGTCCCTTCATCTAGTACTGAATCTACTAATATTCAGGCTTTCGGTTGCACAACACCGGATTTAATCGCTTTGGCGGATTGGTTTACCTCAGGTGGGGTTACTAGTGTTGCGATGGAATCAACAGGGGTAGAGTGGATCCCTCTATTTCACATATTAAGTGCACGAGATTTTCAGGTTTTTTTAGTCAATGCTAAAACTGTTAAAACAGTCCCTGGACGAAAAAGTGATGTATTAGATTGTCAATGGTTACAACAATTACATAGCTATGGATTACTCGCTCCTTCCTTTGTTCCTGAAGGTGACATTGCCGTATTGAGAAGCTATTTGAGACAAAGAGAAAATCTAATTACAAATAGCTCAACTCATATTCAGCGGATGCAAAAAGCTCTTACGCAAATGAATTTACAGTTACATAAAGTGATTAGCGATATCACGGGAGTAACTGGTTTAAATATTATTAGAGCCATTGTTTCTGGTGAAAGAAATCCAAAAATACTAGCCGAATTAGCGGATAAAAGAATTAAAAGTACTTCCGAACAAATTAGCAAGGCTTTAACTGGTAATTACCGAGAAGAGATGGTGTTTATTCTGCACCAAGAACTATCTTTTTATGAATATTATCAACAACAAATACTAGCGCTGGATGAACAAATTGAGCAGTGCTTAAGTAAATTTAAATCTGAGACTACTGAACCTCCACCAGAACCAAAAAAGGCAAAACGTAATCGTTCTAAGAAACCCTCATTTGATTTACATTCCCATCTTTATCGCATCGCAGGAGTTGATTTTACAACTATTGATGGTTTAGATGTTCTCACTGTTCAAACTATTATCAGTGAAGTGGGATTAGACCCAAGTAAATTTAAAACGGTCAAACATTTTTGTTCTTGGTTAGGGTTGTGTCCTGGTTGTCGTATTACCGGTGGAAAAGTTAAAAATTCTCAGACTCGTCAAGTAAAGAATCGAGCTGCCAATGCTTTTAGATTGGCAGCTCAAGCTGTTAGCCGTTCTCAAACGGCAATAGGTGCTTTTTATAGAAGAATTAAAGCACGTTCTGGCGCACCCAAAGCTATTACCGCAACCGCACATAAGATTGCTTGCAG
>JH610583.1:0-12500 GCA_000252485.1 Prochloron didemni P4-Papua_New_Guinea
ATCAACTGCTTAAAACTGCCGCAAAAAGCGCAAATCGCTATTATACAAACGGCGAATATCATCAATTTGGTGCAGAACCATAGCAAACCGTTCCACCCCAAAACCAGCAGCAAAACCAGTATATACTTCCGGGTCGTAACCTACAGTCTTCAGCACATTGGGGTCCACCATGCCACATCCCATCACTTCCAACCATTTCCCTTTCCACTGTACGTCAACTTCCGCCGAAGGTTCCGTAAAAGGGAAATAACTGGCTCGGAATTGCAAGACCAAATCTTCCCCAAACATCTGCCGCAAAAATTCCTTAATAGTTCCCTTCAAATCCGTAAAAGTCAAGCCCTTATCCACTGCCAGCAATTCCACTTGGTGAAATACTGCCGAGTGAGTAGCATCTACTGTATCCCGACGATAAACTCGACCTGGAGCCACAATGCGAATGGGAGGCTGGTGATTCTCCATGTAGCGAATTTGTACCGAAGAAGTATGAGTACGCAATAACTTGCCCTCGGGGAGATAAAATGTATCCTGCATGTCCCTAGCTGGATGGTCCGCAGGAGTATTTAAAGCCTCAAAATTATAGTAATCCGACTCAATTTGAGGGCCTTGGGCCACCGTATAACCCAGACCGACAAAAATATCCAACACCTTATCTACCGTCGCAGTGAGGGGATGAATCCTCCCCAGAGGTCGGCTGATCCCCGGCATAGTTACGTCCAGGGTTTCTGCTGCTAACTGAGCGGCAATTTTCCCTGCTTCTAGTTGCGATCGCCTGGTTCCCAGACTTAGTTGAACCTTCTCTTTCACTTCATTAGCAAAACCGCCTATGCGGGGTCGGTCTTCTGGACTTAATTTGCCCATAGCCCGTAAAATCTGCGATAGCTGCCCTTTTTTACCCAGGTAGCCTACTCGCAGTTCTTCTAAACCAGGAAGAGTTTCCGTGGCAGCGATCGCCTCCATTGCTTTCTCTTCTAGTTCTTTCAGTTGAATTTCGATCTGGTTGGGGGAAATGGTCATAGGTTTAGGCATTGAAAGCTGGCATATTCCTCCATAATAGGAAAAAAAGAGTCAATTCCTTTTCTCAACCCTCAATCAGCCCTATTATAGCAGTCGAACTATAAGTTAGAACAAAAGCGCGAAGCCCTATCTAACTATCCACTATCAACTATCCACTATCCACTGCTCCATGACCGATAAAATTAAATTGCTCATCAGCAACGACGATGGTATTTTTGCTTTAGGGGTACGCACTCTCGCTAACACCTTAGCGGCAGCAGGTTATGAAATTACCGTAGTTTGTCCCGACCGGGAGCGTTCTGCTACAGGACATGGACTAACCCTACATCAACCCATTCGCGCCGATGTAGTAGACTCCCTCTTTCACCCCAGCGTCACAGCCTGGTCCTGTTCCGGAACCCCTTCAGATTGCATTAAATTAGCTCTTAGTGCAATTTTGGCAACCAAACCCGACTTTGTCCTAGCCGGAATCAATCACGGTTCCAACCTAGGTACAGACGTTCTCTATTCCGGTACAGTTTCCGCTGCCATGGAAGGAACTATCGAAGGCATCCCCAGCATTGCCTTCAGTTTAGCCGACTATACCAGCAAAGAGTTCCAAACTGCCGCCGATTTTGCTCGTACCTTGGTAGAGAAATTGATTCACAACCCCCTACCTCAAGCCAGTTTATTAAACGTGAACGTTCCCCCAGTCAAAGCAGCAGAAATTGCTGGAGTAGCCATTACCCGTCAGGGAGTGCGCCGCTACCTAGAGCATTTTGAAAAGCGATTAGACCCTCGAGGTAAAACTTACTATTGGTTGGCAGGAGAAATAATTGAAGAAATAGAACAGCCAGACAACTTATTCTTACCAGATGGCATTGCCACGGACGTTCAAGCAATCCGGGACAATTACATTACTATTACTCCTCTACAATACAATCTCACAGATGGGAGTACAATTAATTTTTTGACAGAACCTGGTTGGTTTAATCCGCAATCTGAAAAAGAATGCTACAGATAGAATACTACTTCTAAGTTATTTACATATCTGTCAAAAGCTTTATTCTGGAAGTCCCCCTTATTAAGGGGGATTTAGGGGGATTGTAGCAAACCTAAACGTATTTGATATAAGAACTATTGTGATATCATCTTTCAATAATCAAAATTAATCCTATTTTTCTCAATGAGATTTCATCTAATAGTTTCTCTCCTAGTTATTTTAACTGCCTGTAGTGGTAATGAGGCAGTGGAACACCTATTCCAAGCAACTCCCAAGCCTCAAAAAACTCCAGAAACAATTAATCTTCCCACCAAAACCAATCAAAATCCTCAACTACCACCTAATTTACCCACCGCCATTCCCCCTTACCCAGAAGCAAAATTCCTCAGTACCCAGCAAGAATCAGAGGGCTGGATCGAGACTATTTGGCAATCCACCAACTCTAGAGAAGCCATTATCAGTTACTACCAAGATATTTTACCTGCCAGGAATTGGCAAATCCAGAAGTCAGATAATAGCAATTTTGCCTTAGAAGCAAGTCAAGAGAATATTCAGTTAAAACTCTCCTTTCCCCTTTCACTTGGGGAAACCAGTGGCAAAATCAAGTTTGCCCTTCAGTACCGCCAGCAAGACAATAAACCAGAGACACCACTAACAAGCATTACTCCTACAAACAACCAACCAATAGCAGAAATTTATCGTTCCTACCTGGAAGATTTAGCTGCTTTGGGTATTATTCCATCAGCTTCAGAATGGCAAGACAATCAAACCATCAGCCGACGGGAATATGCTAATTGGCTAGTAACTGCCAACAACCGCATTTATCAGGATATTCCCAGTAAGCAAATCCGTTTAGCCCCTTCCACTGATACCCCAGTCTTTCAAGATGTTAGCAGTAATGACCCGGATTTTCCTCAGATTCAAGGTTTAGCAGAAGCCGGTTTAATTCCTTCTTCCCTCACGGGAGATACTAGCGCACGGCTATTTCGTCCCGACGCACCTCTAACTCGAGAAACTCTGATTCTTTGGAAAGCACCCTTAGATAGCCGCAAAGCTTTACCTCCTGCAGATATTGATCTCATTAAGCAAACTTGGGGCTTCCAAGATAGCGCTCAAATACAACCCAAAGCCCTGTCCAGTTTCTATGCAGACTACCAAAATGGAGAAAGAGCCATGGTGCGACGGGTGTTTGGCTATACTACCCTGTTACAACCACAGAAACCAGTCACTCCCATTGAAGCAGCAGTTGCACTGTGGTATTTTGGCAATTTGGCAGAAGGGCGATCGGCTGCACAAGCTTTGCAATTGCAGAATTAACAATACACAATGAACACCATCCCGTGGGCTTAGAAATCGGCAGAACTTGCGCAAACAACCTAGAAACTAAGTTTCTTCTCTGATATCTATTCCAATAAATTTAAGTATTTTTACTAGTTAAATTTATTGTTTAATTATAAAATGTCAATTTTTTATTTTTGTTTAAGTAAAAATAAGCAAACAAATTGTTGTTTTATCTTTAAAGTATACTACTTTTTAAAGACAAAGCTCTCCCTTCTATGATCCAGATCACAGAAATTATTCTCCGGAAAAGTCATAATAATGACGTGTAAAATTTTGGTAAAGTTTCAAAATAAACGTGGAAAGCAAGATAAAAATCCCCTTATAACTATTGCTGAAGACGGTAGCGAATTAGAGTTAGAAGGAAATGGTTGGAAGAAGGTAGCCTTAGATTACAATATCACTGGCAATACAATCCTAGAATTTGAATTTCGCAGTACAGCGGAAGGGGAAGTTCAAGGTATTGGTTTTGATACTGATGACAAACTAAGTGGGAACCGTTTCTTTAAGCTTTACGGAACTCAAAATTGGGGGATTACTAACTACGAAAACTATAGTAGTGGAGACGAGTGGAAATCTTATCTCATTCCAGTGGGAGATTTCTTTACAGGAGAGATGGATTTTCTCACCTTCGGCAATGACCACGATGTTAGGAATCCTACAGCTTCCAGCGAGTTCCGCAATCTGAAGCTCTATGATATCCCCATTCATCCATTAGCAGTTACCGTCAATGAGACCACAGCAACCTATTGGATAGATTCCTATGGTGGGAACCAAGATAAAAACCCCTTCATCACTATTCCTACAGATGGTAGTGAATTAAAATTAGAAGGTAATGGTTGGAAGAAGGTAGCCTTAGACTACAACATCACTGGAAATACAGTCCTAGAATTTGAATTTCGCAGTACAGCGGAAGGAGAAATTCAAGGTATTGGTTTTGATACGGATGACAAACTAAGTCGTAATCGCTTTTTTAAGCTCTACGGAACTCAAAATTGGGGAATTACTAACTACGAAAACTATAGTAGTGGAGACGAGTGGAAATCTTATCTCATTCCAGTGGGAGATTTCTTTACAGGAGAGATGGATTTTCTCACCTTCGGCAACGACCACGATGTTAGGAATCCTACAGCTTCCAGCGAGTTCCGCAATCTTCGGCTTTATGAAGATAGTGCGTTGCTAACGCACTCTACGAATGATGAATTAGTTGAGATTGTTGGTAGCTCGGAAAATGATTTTATAACTGGAACTAAGGCTGGGGACATTATTATTGGCCTAGAAGCAGAAGATACTCTTACTGGTGGATTAGGAAGTGACCAATTTGTTTATAATCGTCTTGCTGATGCAGGAGATGTAATTACTGATTTTGAAGTAGGTAATGACCAAATTGTCCTGACAGAATTATTTGCTCATCTGGATTATCATGGTTCTGATGCTATGGTCGATGGTTATATTCAGTTAGTTCAAGAAAATAGTGGTGTTGGAGTTAACATCGACCCGGATGGTTTGAATGGACAGGAAAGTTTCATTCCCTTGACTTTTGTAGAAGGAGTGAGTTTAGCTGAGTTAAACGACTCCACCAATTTCTTGTATTAAGTAGATAACTATCCCCCTAAATCCCCCTTATCAAAGGGGGACTTTTAGTAAATATACGGTGCGTCACTAACGCACCGTCAATCCTCCCAGACTGTTATAGGAACTTCTACAACTTCACTCACACCCCAATCCAAAAAATAAATACCCTAAACTACAAATCGACTAAAACTGGAAAACTTCCAATCTTTGGGAGAATCACACAAACCATGTTTTACAGGATTATAGTGAATATAATCGCAATGTTTCTCAAAATCTTCCTCATCCCGAATACAATGTTCCCAAAATCGTCTTTGCCACAAATTACCTTCTTCTCTTTTTTGACGGGAAGCAGAAAGTTTTAATTTAATATCAAACTTGCTTTTATAATGCTTGGTTACAAAGCGTTTAATTAATCTCATTCTTAGAGAAAAATTACTATCTCCTGGTGGTAATGTCCACAAACAATGAAAATGGTCGGGTAACAACACAAAAGCATCTATTTTTAAAGGATATTTTTCTCGAACATATTCTATAGCTTCTCGCAAGCCCAGGCGACCTAGATCTTTACAGAGCCAGGGATATCTTTGATAGGTTACTTGAGTAATAAAAAATGTTCCTCCTGTTAGATCGGGTCTTCTATAATTGGGCATCGGTATGAAAATAAAAAACTATTATTTATTGAGTTTTAATTCAAATCTTAACATTAAAATGGTAATTTGCCAGTAATTTAAAAGTTATTTAAAGTTTCGGATTACACCGTCTCAGATCGTCTTGTTACGAAATTATCTGACTTATCAAAAATCAGCAAGGTTCCCGAAAAATATCTAAAAAGTAAAGAAATATCTGGGAACCTTCTTGGATTAGCCAACGACATTAAATCTAACAATGCACAAATAAACGAGAAATCGAGGTTAATAAAGATGCCTACTAAGATTCAAAAACTAACCACTATTTCCACTCTAGCTACTATAGCTTTAACTGCTGCTTTAATCTCCCCCCCAAAAGCTTCGGCAGAGCAATGGCGCAATAATGCCAGTTACATCGGTGGAGGCATAGCTGCTGGGGCTACAAACGATCGCAATGTGGAAGATTTATCTGTTCTGGGTGGCAGCATTCAAGGTCGTTTAGCCCTGAAAAATACTGCTATTTCTTTGCGGGGAGCGATGCTTTTTGGCGAGGATAGCAACACCATTATTCCTACAATATCTTACGATCTTCCCATCAGTCGCAATGCTAACGCTTACCTGGGAATAGGTTACTCTTTTGTGGAAGAAGGGAAAGTTTCACCTCTGGGCGATCGCCTTTCGCGGCACTTCGCGCACCGCGGAGCGGATCGCTACGCGAGCAGGCTTCGCCTGCCACTGCGTGATCGCGATGCTGCGGTAGTAACCATAGGAGGAGAAATGCAAGTCGGCAACCATCTCATGGTTTACGGGGACACTAAATTGGGACTAGATGCTTACGAAAATAGTTCCGATACAGCTGTAAGTTTCCAAACTGGGTTGGGATATAAATTCTAAAGTAATAGGCTGGTATTCAACAATTATAAAATTTCAATACCTGATAGGGGCGCAGAGCCGTGCGCCCCTACACTAGTGAAAATCTTGCTAGATTAACCCTGTTATTACTACCAGAGATTTTTACGTGAGGAAGTGAACGATAATGTCATCTCTAACTCAGTCCAATTCTATTACTAGGTTACAATCCCATCTACTGCAACTGAGTAGGTTCCGCTGGTGGCTGTGGTTTATCTTCTGGATCGCCTCGATCTCACCCGCTACAGCCCTAGAACTGCGGGTGGCCATTAAAAAGAATGTCCGTCAGTTGGGAGTGGCTAGTTCCACAACCGCTATAGTTCGCAATAGTGCCGGATATCAAATCGGAGAAATCCCCCCTATGGGTTCTTTGACTGCCAAATCTAGCGCTGGGAATGTTGCTATTGCTAACTGGCGCGATCCCGCAGGGATCCGCGAAGCGGCACGCGCAGCGCCACTTCGCGATCGCCAACTTTGGCTGGAACCCAAAGAAGATGGATATATCTGGATTGGCGATCGCTGGTATCGAGGACGGACTCTCTTAGAGTTGAACGGCAATGGCATTATGGCCATTAACTATGTCGATATAGAAGAATATCTCTACAGCGTGGTAGGAGCGGAAGCTATTCCCACCTGGCCCATGGAAGCATTAAAAGCTCAAGCTGTAGCTGCTCGTTCCTATGCTCTTTACAAACAGGCCAAAGCTACCAAAAAACCATATGACTTAGATAATACCACCACCAGCCAAGTTTACAAAGGTTTAGATAGCGAATACGATCGCACCAAAGCAGCAGTGGAACAAACCGCCCGAGAAGTGATGACCTACAACGGCAATGTCATCCTGGCAGTTTTCCATTCCTCTTCTGGCGGACATACAGAAAACGTGGAGGATATTTGGAATAGTAGTTTACCCTATCTGCGAGGAGTAGTGGATTACGACCAAGGAGCGCCCGTATATAGCTGGAGCAAGACCTTCTCACCTTGGGAACTGAGCAAGCGCCTTCCTGGGGTAGGGCGAATCCTATCTATTACACCGGAAAGAACTACCCCTCAAGGAAGGATTGTTACCATGCTGGTAGAGGGCGATCGCGCTCAGAAAAGGTTTAGCGGGGCCCAGATGCGCAAAGCCCTGGGTTTACGCAGCACTCGCTTCACTATTTCTCCTACTAGAGACGGTTTCCGCGTGGAGGGGAGAGGTTTCGGTCACGGTGTCGGTCTAAGTCAATGGGGCGCTCATTATTTAGCTCAGAGCGGTCTTAATTACTACCAGATTTTGACTCATTATTATCAAAACATTTCTTTGAGTCAAATGTAATATCAAATCTGAACAAGAATGCTATCCCCCTAAATCCCCCTTATCAAAGCTATCCTTTATAAACATCTTTCTTTACAAAAAACTTGACAAAAGCGCATTTTGTGTATATTGGCCTGAAATGACCATTTTTGATAGCTCCCGCCAACAACATCCTGGGATTTTTTCAAATACATGGTTTTGTCTTTTTGTCAAGTTGATGTGTTTGAATAGCAGGCTATACTGCTTTTACAACAAGGATTACAGCTTTTGTTAAGAAAGTGAATTATAACGCATAGCTTAATAAGAGGGATTTAGGCAGAAGTGTTGAGCGTTGAAAACGTTCAACAATTCTGGCTGTAACCCTTATAAAATCTGCTTTATAGCCCAAGTTGTCAGAGAGTCAGCTGTTTTTGACCACACCCTCAATTGGATGATAAAATCTTTGTTTTTGGAAACTGTTTCTTATAACGCCTAATATTTGCCAGCCCCATAATCCCGATCGCCGCTCCCATTTTGCTACTTTGGTACTGAATCGAGGGTATGCCGAAACTATAAAGTGCATTACGCAAAGCCTTCACTTCTAAATCAGACAAAATTTTCACTCTTTCTCGAGTATGTTGTTTATTTGGGTTTTAGTAAACAAACAACTTTTAGTTATAGCACAATAAAGCTAAGTTTTAGTATCAAATACAATTTTGATGTCAACAATTGGTTATTAAAAATTTATCTGTAGTTATATTAATTAAACATCGAAGATTTTGAATAATCACCATGACAATTGAACAATTGAATTCAAAATAAATTGTTGATTTTTTTGGGCGTAAAGGCGATCGCAAGCTAGGTTAGGCAATAACGTGTTTGGAGCTACAAAATAAGACAATGCCTCTTAATGAACTATTAATCCTAGTGGTTTTACTCACTCCTGGTATTTTACTTTCCGTACTGATTATGGTGACTTTTGCCGAAGGTGGCTAAATAAAGAAATCTTTCTTGAATCATGAAAAACAACAAAGCCTCTATTATTAATAATAGAGGCTTTGTATTGAAATGCTAATCCTGGCATCGAGCTATTTTCCCAGCCAGCAACCCAGCAAGTATCTTAGCCGCAGCAAAGTTTCACAATCGAGTTCGGGATGGAATCGAAGTGGTTCCAAAGCGCTAGAGACACCAGGAAGTATGAAAAAACCCTCAAGACTGCAAAGAACTAGAAAGTAGTGTAGCTAGAGCCCTCGGTCTGTTAGGAAATCTCGGCTTCAAACATTACTGCTCTTCCACCTAAAGCCTATAAACGGGTGTTCTGCCCGTGACCTTACTGGATTAACTCCATGAGAGTACTCATCTTGAGGTGGGCTTCCCACTTAGATGCTTTCAGCGGTTATCCACTCCGCACTTGGCTACCCTGCGTTTACCGTTGGCACGATAACAGGTACACCAGAGGTGCGTCCTTCCCGGTCCTCTCGTACTAAGGAAGGCTCCTCTCAATACTCTTGCGCCTGCACCGGATATGGACCGAACTGTCTCACGACGTTCTGAACCCAGCTCACGTACCGCTTTAATGGGCGAACAGCCCAACCCTTGGGACGTACTTCCGCCCCAGGTTGCGATGAGCCGACATCGAGGTGCCAAACCTCCCCGTCGATGTGAACTCTTGGGGGAGATCAGCCTGTTATCCCTAGAGTAACTTTTATCCGTTGAGCGACGGCCTTTCCACGCAGTGCCGTCGGATCACTAAGACCGTGTTTCCACCCTGCTCGAGTTGTCACTCTCGCAGTCAAGCTCCCTTCTGCCTTTGCACTCTTTGGCTGATTTCCAACCAGCCTGAGGGAACCTTTGTGCGCCTCCGTTACCTTTTTGGAGGCGACCGCCCCAGTCAAACTACCCGCCTGAAACTGTTCTCCTCCCGGATTACGGGTAGAAGTTAGAATCCTAGCCTCCCTAGAGTGGTATCTCACCGTTGGCTCTGATTTCCCCACGAGAAAATCTTCATCGCCTCCCACCTATCCTGCGCAAGAGAAGCCCGAACCCAATTCCAAGTTATAGTAAAGCTTCATAGGGTCTTTCTGTCCAGGTGCAGGTAGTCCGTATCTTCACAGACAATCCTATTTCGCCGAGCCTCTCTCCGAGACAGTGCCCAGATCGTTACGCCTTTCGTGCGGGTCGGAACTTACCCGACAAGGAATTTCGCTACCTTAGGACCGTTATAGTTACGGCCGCCGTTCACCGGGGCTTCAGTCGTTAGCTTCATCCAAAGACTGACCAACTTCCTTAACCTTCCGGCACTGGGCAGGCGTCAGCCCCCATACTTCGTCTTGCGACTTCGCGGAGACCTGTGTTTTTGGTAAACAGTCGCCTGGGCCTCTTCACTGCGACCACCTCTCGGTGGCACCCCTTCTCCCAAAGTTACGGGGTAATTTTGCCGAGTTCCTTAGAGAGAGTTATCTCGCGCCCCTTAGTATTCTCTACCACCCTACCTGTGTCGGTTTCGGGTACAGGCAATCCGGGTTTATGATACTTCGGGCTTTTCTTGGAAGCTTGACCTCGACCAGTTCTAAGCCTTAGCTTATCCGACTCGTTCCTTAGCTCTGTCCGTTTTCTCCAGACTTCAACGCCTTGGTTACTTGCACCGGGACTTCCAACACCCGGATGGTCTTGACCTTCTTCGTCCCCCTGTATCAACCCTTCTCGGTACGGGAATATTAACCCGTTGTCCATCGACTACGCTTTTCAGCCTCGCCTTAGGTCCTGACTTACCCTCCGCGGACGAGCCTTCCGGAGGAATCCTTAGGGTTTCGGGGCATTGGATTCTCACCAATGTTTGCGCTACTTAAGCCGACATTCTCACTTCTCTATCGTCCACACCTGCTTGCCGCTAGTGCTTCTCCCAATAGAGAACGCTCCCCTACCACAGTTCGACTAAGCTCACTGTCCACAGCTTCGGCAGGAATCTTAGCCCCATTCATTTTCGGCGCAGGAGCGCTTGACCAGTGAGCTATTACGCACTCTTTCAAGGATTGCTGCTTCTAGGCAAACCTCCTGGTTGTCTATGCACTCCCACCTCCTTTCTCACTTAGATTCCATTTTGGGGCCTTAGCTGGTGGTCTGGGCTGTTTCCCTCTCGACGATGAAGCTTATCCCCCACCGTCTCACTGGTTAAGCTTGAAATGGTATTCTTAGTTTGCCTCGCTTTGGTACCGCTCTCGCAGCCCGCAGCGAAACAGTGCTTTACCCCCACTTCAATCAGCTTAACCGCTGCGCCTAAACACATTTCGGGGAGAACCAGCTAGCTCCTGGCTCGATTGGCATTTCACCCCTAACCACACCTCATCCGCCAATTTTTCAACATTGGTCGGTTCGGACCTCCACTTGGCTTTACCCAAGCTTCATCCTGGACATGGTTAGATCGCCAGGGTTCGGGTCTACAAACAGTGACTAGCGCCCTGTTCGGACTCGCTTTCGCTTTGGCTTCGGCACAAGAGCCTTAACCTGCCACTGCCTGTAAGTCGCCGGCTCATTCTTCAACAGGCACGCGGTCAGACGTTTAATCGTCCTCCCACTGCTTGTAAGCAAAAGGTTTCATGTTCTGTTTCACTCCCCTCCCGGGGTTCTTTTCACCTTTCCCTCGCGGTACTTTTCTCTATCGGTCACGCAGACGTATTTAGCCTTACCAGGTGGTCCTGGCTGATTCACGCTGGATTTCTCGTGTCCCGCGCTACTCGGGATTCAGCTGAAACTGGTTCTATTTTTGACTACAGGACTTTCACCTCCTCTGGTGCAGTTTTCAGCTGCTTCGTCTAACTTTGCCAGTCTCTTGTTGCTGTCCCACTACCCCATCTACCTGAGTGGATGGTTTAGGCTTTTCCCCGTTCGCTCGCCGCTACTGAGGGAATCACTTTTGTTTTCTTTTCCTCGGGCTACTAAGATGTTTCAGTTCACCCGGTTCGCTCGCTTCTACCTATGGATTCAGTAGACCGTTTTTAGGTTGCCCCATTCGGACACCTCCGGCTCAATGCTTGCTTCCAGCTCCCCGGAGCATTTCGTTGGTTGCTACGTCCTTCTTCGCCGCTGCGTGCCTAGGTATCCACCTTTTGCTCTTTCTAGCTCTAGCTTGTAGGATTTATTACCTGACTTTTTCTTTCTAGTTCTATGCAGTTTTCAAGGTTCTTGCTGGAATCTATTCCAGCATTATCTCTTGCTCTTGATTACAAGAGACAATGCCAAAACTTTTTCCTTTTTTTGTGGCACAGGCAGGATGCCTGTGTATTTTAGGTGGGCCATCCTGGACTTGAACCAGGGACCTCACCCTTATCAGGGGTGCGCTCTAACCACCTGAGCTAATAGCCCATTGACCCTCACCCATTACAGTTTGAAAGTTTTTTCTTGCTCCCCTCACGACCTAAGGATTCTTGCGAATTACCAACTTTTTTATCTATTGGTAATTAGACTAGGTCTCCCTGTAAAGGAGGTGATCCAGCCACACCTTCCGGTACGGCTACCTTGTTACGACTTCACCCCAGTCACTAGCTCTACCTTCGGCATCCCCCTCCCAAAACCGGGTTAGGGTAACGACTTCGGGCGTAGCCAGCTTCCATGGTGTGACGGGCGGTGTGTACAAGGCCCGGGAACGAATTCACCGCAGTATGCTGACCTGCGATTACTAGCGATTCCTACTTCATGCAGGCGAGTTGCAGCCTGCAATCTGAACTGTGGCTGGGTTTGATGAGATTCGCTTACTCTCGCGAGTTTGCTGCCCTTTGTCCCAACC
>JH610584.1 GCA_000252485.1 Prochloron didemni P4-Papua_New_Guinea
AATTTTTTTTAAATTTGCTGTAATGCTTGCTGAATAAGGTTTTGGGTCGTTTTGAACTTAGAAATGCTCAAAATTAGTCAATTTTTTTTTTATTTTTCTGATTTTAGCGAGAAGCTAAATAGCTGGAAGACTTGCTATACAAGGGATAGAGGTTAGATTTTTTTTTGCTGATGGATTAGGTTTGGCTAGGTTGAAGGGAGACAAAAGTGACTCAAAGCTTTCTGTTACAAAGTTTTTAGCTGATTTTACCTCTTAGGGAAGGACAGCTGGATATGTTATTTTACAACTCCATGATTATGTCCTCCAAATTCTGGCCGCCTGCGAATAAATTGCGGGCTATGTTTTAAACCCTGAAAGGTTTAAATTTTCGTCCTTCGTCCCGTAGGCTATACTATTCCACAACTCCATGACTATGTCCTCTAAATTCTGGCCGTCAGCAATAATCATGCGGGAAATCATGCTGATTTTGCCGAAAGACCAGAATAAACCGGCTTCAAGCATGTAGGGTTGATCTGTTTCGGCGTGGACCCGAAAGTCATATAAGGAGTAATGACGACAGCCGAGAGCGACATGAGCCTTCTTGGCAGCATGGGCGAGTTTTCCTGATAGTTCTGGTGTGACGACTGCGGGACAGACAGGTGTTGCTACTGGCTTTTCAGGCTGACGATCTGGGGTTCCGTCTGATTTGAGTTGGAGTTTATCCTGTAGGGTTCTAATGGGGTTGGACTCAGTGACTAGGTACTCTATCATGGCTGGGACGTACAGCTGACCCTGACGCTCAATTACGGCTACCCGAAGTTCTCTTCCAGGGATGTACTCTTCTACTAATAAGGTGTCATCTAATTGAAAGCCTATTTGCAATGCTTCCGGAATCTGCTCCTTGTTCCAAACTAGGGTTACACCTAAAGAGTTATCTTCTGAGTTGGGTTTGACCACAAAAGGAGGCTTCATGGTTAGGGTGTCCCCAGGGCGCAGCTGCTGTGCTTTAGCAACAGGGACACCAGCTGCTGATACAACAGTCCGTGTCTGAGCTTTATTAGCTGCTAGGGCGGTACAACTAGATGGGGAGCCTACCAGGGGTAACCGGAGGATGTCCTCAAAAAAGGCTCGGAAACTTGTCATACCAGGTGGACAGAACATATGAGGCAATACTAAGTCAATTTCTGGTAGCCGGGAAATCATCTCTTGGAGGGAAAGTTTCTCTGATAGGGAATCTAAGGATTTCCCTAACTGCCAAAAACCACCGGGTATTACAACTGCATAGTAATTACTAACACTGGGGGTCTGCAATACTTCTTTGGCGTATACCATTGAGAGCTGGTAGTAAAAGTCTGAGACAATGGAACCTACCAGATGTAGAACTCGCACCCTAATCTCCCCCTAATTCCACTAATTTACCAATATTGAAGTCAATGCGCAGCCAGTCTCTAAGCTGATAGAGCTGCTTGAGGAGCAAGAGGGGAATTTGCCAATGGTGAACCATGAGGAATGGGAGGGGATCATCTACTCTAAATATGGCGTCGGTTCCCTGGGTGATTTTTTCGAGCCAATTTTGTAGTTGCTGCCAAGAACGGATTTCGGTTAATCGCCACAATTCGTGGTATAGCCAATAGGTATTGGGACTATGGGGTAGGGGTTCAATGGGTGGATCATCAGGATGGACGGGGGGTTTGAGATAGGCGTCGGCTAACCCGGGATGATCATGGAACATGGTAATGGCTGTATGGGTTCGGGGATTACATTCGATGGGATAAACTTGACCTCGTGGGTCCAAAATGAAGTCGAAGGAAATTTGCCCGGTCAAATTTAATCCCTGAACAAAGTCTTTTACCCAGTTGTAAATTGCTGGATTATCTACGTGTTTGTAATTTACTTGAAAGGCTGAAGACTGGGAACATCCATGGAGGCGAATTTTTCCATTTCTCACTGTACTGTGGGTGCAGTATTCCTGACCTGGGATAAATTCCTGCATAATCCAGGGTTTTTCTTTGCTGATGGGTAATTTATTAATATGCTCTTCTAGGTTTGGACAGGGGAGTCTTGTCATGTCTAAACGATGGACTGAATCATAGGGAATACTCTTGAGAATGTACTCACTGCCATCTCTTGCAAAGTCAAATTTGAGAATTTGTTGGGGGTCCGTAATTAAAAATGACTTGGGTGCAGAGAGACCTAGAGATTGGGCTTGTTGGCAGAAGGTAAATTTGTCGTCCAACATTTTGGTGATGTGAGCATCAAAATGGAATACCTGGCAATGGTTAGAAAGTAATGGCTTGGCGAGGGAATCATAGTAGCTGGCTACAGGACTGGAAACGGGAATAAAGATGTCTACTTTGTGGGTTTTCACTATGTCTAGCAGACCCTGACAATAGCTTTTTGGATCTTGTTCGGGTGCTGGTACGGTACAGAATAGATCTACGGCTCTAGAAAAACGATGTCCTGAGAGCCAGTATTTGTGGGTTTCTACTAAAATTACCCGATGTCCTGCTGCCTGGAAAGAGCGGGCTAGTTGCAAGGCTTTGGTCATTTTCCCCCCGGTTAACATCACTGTTTGCTGTGGGTAGGGAGTTGTCACCTTTTGTTTTAAGGGGGCTGTAATTAAGTTATATAGCAGTGAAATCCCCACAAGAAGCGAAGAAAAGGGAAAGATTACCAGGAGTAAGAAGAGGGTTCCTAGGGTTTTGAGAATAAGTTTACTTTTGTTTACAAAGTAGTGCATTACATAACCTATTTAAAATTTTCTAAAATAGTAAGTTGGGTAGATCGCAAGGGTTACCCAACCTACTATTGTACTAAATTCGTCGAATGATGGTGAACCCATCCCGCAGGGGCAGGAGAACCTGCTCAACCCGCTTATCTGCGGCTACCTGTTGGTTGAAGTTAGCGATCGCCTCCCCATTGGGGCTACGGTTACTATTGCTTAGGTAGGCTTGTCCCTGATATAAGGTATTATCTACACAAATAAATCCACCAGGGGACAAGAGATTCCTATCTAAGAGCACTTGGAAGTAATCCCAATACTCTTTTTTGTCAGCATCAATGAAGACTAAATCGAAGGACTGTCTCTGATCAGCTAACTGATGCATAGTATCTAGAGCGGGACCAACCTGAACGGTAATTTTGCTACCATGGGGACTGGACTGGAAACAGTTTTGGGCAAAGTCGGCTACGTAGCTATCCACTTCACAGGCAATGAGTTGCCCGTCCTGGGGAAGGCTCTCCGCCATAGCCAGGGCAGAATAGCCGGTGAACATGCCTATTTCCAGAACCTTTTTGGCTTTGGTCATGTGGACAATCATTTTCAAAGTTTGTCCCTCAATTTGCTCAGAAAGCATTTCCTGTTCTAACTGGCGTACAGTTTCTCCATCAGAAAAACGCTGGCTCCAGTCTTCTGCTTTGGTCTTGTCCTCTAAGGCGACTAAAGATTTGGATGGACTGGTGGTGCAGGCTTCCAGGTAGGGATCTAAGCCGGAGGCTAACTGATTACATTCAGCGATGGCTTTTGCTATGTCCGTTGGAATACCTGATGTCTCTTTTACCTGGTGGGCTAATCTTGCTAACTTTTCTGCCAGAATACCCAGGGGTGTAACGGGTCTAGAAATTGCCATGAAATTTATGCCCCAACCAAAACAGGACTATTTTCCTTGGGTTGATCCAAGGTCATGTACATGTCAACTCCATCTCCATCCCGAGCCATGGTGCTGCAAATTTCCTTGTGGGTCACCAAGGCTCGCTCTAATTCATCTTTTTTCAGGTCATTCATGAAGTAGCAAGTTCCAATGGGTTTGGGAACCGCTGCTCGCTGCAAACCATCTCGGGTGAGGGTGATAGACTGGGTTGCTTTCCAGAGGAGTTCCGGGGTTAGGTAGGGGCTATCCAAAGCTAGACCAATACCGCTCATGAGTCCTAAGATCCGGTCCCGGTCTTGGATGGTGATGTATCCCCGCAAACAGGCAATGGTGGCGGACAGTGCCATGTCAATATTGACGCCGTGACCATGGTACATAGGAATTTCTGGAGCCAGTTCCAGAGTGGGACTCCAGGTGTGACCATAGGCAATTACCCGATCTAAGTCCAGTTCATGGAGGTTGGGCACCTCCAGCTGCAACATGGTGTCGATGGCGTCGTAGGTCACTTTATGGGCTATTTCTCGCAGTTCAGGAGTTCCATTGAGATAGCCGAAATGGGTGTGGAGCAGGTCTTTACCATACTGTTCCAAGAGATTAAAGATTTCCCCATTGGCAACCACGGCAATTTTGATCAGCTCTGCCATACCGTTGCGAATCTGACTTTGGGGGAGAGTCTTTAAGAAGGAGAAGTCCAAAATCACCTTTTTGGATGCGTGATAGGCACCCAGACGATTCTTCAATTTGCCATGGTTGACGGCAACTTTAATGGCTACACTGGCATCAATGAGACCAATTAATGTGGTAGGAACGCGGATGTAGTTGCTACTGCGGCGATAGGCAGAACAGGCAAATCCGGTGACGTCGGTAATTAAACCCCCACCCACTACGAGCACGGGTTCCTTACGGACTAAGCCAAAGTCAGCAAAAGCATCTACGATTTTCTCAAAGCTCTGGATTGTTTTATCGGTTTCCTTAATGGTGATGGGGAAAACCTTGAGCTGAATTTGGTAGTGACGGAAGTATTGGCGGATTTGCTCCCTATAGAGTTGGTAAACCGTCTCATCCACAACCATGAGGCAACGCCCAAACTCTTTGTAACTGTTGGCAATCTCGGTGCTGCCAATCTGGAATGCCCCATCCTGATAGATCAGGCTAAATTCAATTTTCTCGTAGCCTTCAACGTGGAAAGCTTTATCTGTTGCTTTGTACTGTGCTTGAATGCTACTCATTTAAATGTGCTTCCTTTTGGCCAATATGTAGAATTATTACATATTGTTGCGAAATTTTAATCTCAGCTAGATTAAATTTGGATAGAATTGCGGTTACTTATAATCTTCATAATCGATATAACTCTTGCCACCAGGCTGTTTTACCTCAAAATCTCACTAGGACATATTATGATAGTAACTTTAATTTTTGTTTCGGGAAGGGGGAACATGGTCTCAAGCATTGTAACGAATTGTCAATCAAGGGGCTGAAACCCTGATTATTTCCTAGGCACCCTCGAAAAACATACCCGGGAGGCTTCGCAGCAGTTATAAAACCCCGTAGGGGTTTAAATTTCCCCACACCAGAGCGAAGCGCTATACTATGAGGGGAAGTGTGCCTAAATCTTATTCAAACGTGCCTGCTAATTTTCAAACAATCATTGCCATATTAAATCAATTTTGGGGCGAGCGCGGCTGTTGCATCGTCCAACCCTACGACACCGAGAAAGGCGCTGGCACTATGAGCCACCATACGTTTCTCCGTGCTCTGGGACCAGAACCTTGGGCTGTAGCCTATGTGGAACCTTGTCGCCGTCCGACGGATGGACGGTATGGGGAAAATCCCAATCGCTTTCAGCACTATTTCCAGTACCAAGTGTTGATTAAGCCTTCACTTGAAAATATCCAGGATTTATATCTGGATTCTCTAGCAGCTTTGGGGATTAAACCAGAAAATCACGATATTCGGTTTGTGGAAGATAATTGGGAGTCTCCCACTTTGGGAGCTTGGGGTGTAGGCTGGGAAGTGTGGCTGGATGGAATGGAAATTACTCAATTTACTTATTTCCAGCAGTGTGGGGGCATTGATTGTCGTCCGGTTTCCATTGAGATTACCTATGGTTTGGAGAGGTTGGCTATGTATCTTCAGGATGTGGATGCCATGGTCAAGATTCAATGGAATGACTTGATTACCTATGGGGAGATTTTTCTGCAAGGAGAAATTGAGCAGTGTACTTATAATTTTGAGGCTTCTAATCCAGATTTGCTGTTTAAGCTTTTCTCTCTTTATGAGGAGGAAGCAAAACAACTTATCGATCGCTCTTTGGTGATGCCGAGTTTAGACTATATTCTCAAATGCTCTCACACTTTCAATTTGTTGGATGCTAGAGGGGTAATTGCAGTGGCGGAACGAACTCGCTATATTGGTCGAATTAGAAATTTGGCACGACAGGTTGCTCAAGTTTATGTTAGACAGCGAGAAGATCTGGGGTTGCCATTGCAAAAAGTTGGTTAGGGTGAATACTATTCTAATACGATTTGGGATTACCTTTTAACAAATAATATAAGTAGCAGGAGTTTTTTTCAGCATATTGTAACTGCAGTCCGTCAGGAGACTTAGAAGACTGCTGTTGACTACAGCGATAGATTCTGTGGTGGGCAGTGCCGCACCCTACTAAAAAACTCTCGACCGAATCTGAAAATTGACAACAAGCTAAAACCCAAGAGGAATAAGGCTTTTCGAGTTTCTGCTATTTTTTGCGGAGA
>JH610585.1 GCA_000252485.1 Prochloron didemni P4-Papua_New_Guinea
TCAGGAGCTATCAACTACTTTTGAACACACCCGGGAGAGGGGAGAAGAACCAAGGATTAGAGAGACTATTTGAAGATTTGTTTCGTTCTCTACAACAGAATGTTAATTATAATTAAAAATATTTACGATACCTCTCGGGAAAACGAAAGCCGCGACGTTTTAACTCGCGGATGAAGTTGACTCGGCGAATTCCCAAAGCCTGTATCTCTGTTAATTGACTTTAGCACAAAGATTGACAAATTTATATTTTTTTGTTATTGTAAAAGAAGAGGTAAAATATAATGTACGGATGCCAACAAGACTTAATCAAAAACCCTGAATGCTTGCCTTTTCTAGAATATCTTTGTATAACCGCGAATAAGCTAATTAATTGTGGAATATATCTCGCCCGTCAGCAGTACTTTAAATGCGGCTATATTATCAGCAAATATGAACTCGAAAAGCAGCTGAAGCAAAATCAAAACTTTAAATTTCTTTTTTCTCAAGCTGCTCAACAAACGTTGAGAGGAGTTGCTGAGTCCTTTAAATCTTTCAAGGAACTTTCCAAAAAGTACAAAAAAGGAGAACTAACAAACCGTCCGCGACTACCCAATTACCGAAAAAAAGGAGGAATGGGATCTATAACCTACCCCAGGCAGGCATTAAAACTAAAAGAAGGGAAAGTCCGAATTCCTCTCGGCTTGAAAGTAAAAGCCGCTTTCAAAGTCGATGCTTTCTTCCTTCCATTTCCCACCAATCTAAACTTTAATTCGATTAGGGAAATCAGGATTCTCCCTCGTAACGGTTGCTTCTATGTTGAGTGGGTGTACAAATTAGAAACCCATCAAGTCGAAGTTGATAAAAAGAAAGTCTTGGGAATTGACCACGGGCTTGATAACTGGTTGACTTGCGTCAGCAACACGGGGAAGAGCTTTGTTGTTGATGGTAAGCATCTTAAATCCGTCAACCAATGGTATAATAAACAAATAGCTAGAATAAAAGAGGGAAGGCCCCAAGGATTTTGGTCAAAAAAACTTGCAAACATTACAGAGAAACGCAATCGCAAAATGCGAGATGCAGTCAATAAAGCAGCAAGACTACTAATCAATTATTGTTTAAAAAATGGCATCGGTAGGATAGTATTTGGCTGGAACAAAGGTCAAAAAGACGGTATCGATATCGGTGCAAAAAATAACCAAAAATTCGTTCAAGTTCCTACGGCAAAACTCAAGGAACGCATCAAGCAGTTGTGCGAACAGTATGGGATTGAATTCATGGAAACAGAGGAAAGTTATACTTCGCAAGCATCGTTTTTAGATGATGATTTCTTGCCGACATTCGGTGCAAAACCCGAAAGCTGGAAACCATCAGGAAAGCGAGTCAAACGAGGATTATATCGCTCTGCCAATGGCAGTTTAATTAATGCGGATGCAAATGGAGCGGCCAACATTTTAAGAAAAGTAGCGACAACTTTAGAGTTATCTCTTAAAGGAGTCAGTAGCGGCGCGAGTACTACGCCTGCAAGAGTTCATTTTTGGGCTGCTTGCGAATCCCCGTCTCTTTAGAGCGGGGAGTGTCAAAGAAATAAGCGGCTATCTGAGAGTGAGTCAATTATTGATACCTTATGGGATGTAATCACTAAGAAGATCTGAAGCCAAAAAATCGATAGTTTGGTTTAGAGAAATAATAAGTAAAATTACTTATTAAAGACTGGTTAGCGATTAATATTCCGTAATACTAGCTGGCAGATCGAGAGGTAATTCTGGCACATTGGTATTAGAAGGCTCTTTATGAGAGAAGTTTTCTATCTAAGGAATACGTCTAACAAAATCCTTCAGCAAATCATATCATAGTCAGCACCAGGGAATTCAATCATGAATACTAAAATAAAATTATTTTGGCTGCCGATCTGGGAATATCTCAATCAACCTCTTTTTAATTCTCAATCGGTTTGGAAACCCAGTAGATTCTCCTATTTATACACTATCAAATTACTAGAAAACTGCTGGAAGCAAGAATCTGCTTCGGAAAGCCATCATCGTCATTAAGATTTTTTGTAGTATGCTGTCTTGTCAACTTTATCGATGTGCTTCTAATGCTTCCGGAAAAGTATTCAAAGCTGACTCTCTGAGAAATCAAGCTAAAACCTTTGCTATTTGCATGATTGATTCATAGCACTAAACATTACAATGCGACTACACTAAACAAGTGTTTTGCTTTAAGTTCTTAGAGAGTCAGGAGTTAATTGCTCCAAAGTTTGCCAAATAGTTTGTAAAAGAGGATTTAATCCAGTCCCAGCAACAGCAGAAATAGGGAAAATTGGCTGACCAAAGGAAGCTAGTTCTGCTTCCACTATTTCTCTAATTTCTCTGTCCACAGCATCCACTTTATTGAGACCGATAACTTGAGGTAAGGAAGGCAAACCTTTCCCATATGCTGTTAATTCTGCTTGAATAGTTTGATAGTCAGCAATAGGGTTTTCTGCAGTTAAATCGATTAGATGGAGTAATAGACGAGTTCGTTCGATATGGCGGAGAAAATCATGACCCAAACCAACTCCTGTATGAGCGCCTGCAATCAATCCGGGAATATCAGCAAATACAGTCCCATCCCCAGTTGGTTTCCGCACTACTCCCAAATTCGGCACTAAGGTGGTAAAGGGATAATTTGCTACTTTGGGACGAGCAGAAGAAAGAGCTGAAATAAGAGTAGACTTACCGGCATTTGGTAAACCAATAATGCCTACTTCTGCCAGTAACTTCAACTCCAAGCGCAACCGTCGCACCTCTCCTGGCAATCCCGGTAAAGCCAATTCTGGTGCGCGGTTGTTATTGCTCAAAAAATGCTTGTTCCCCAAGCCTCCCTTACCTCCTCGGGCAATGCAGATTTCCTGTCCCGCTGCCACCAAATCCCCCAGCAATTGGCCGCTATCAGCATCATAAATAACTGTACCGCAGGGTAGTTTAATGGGGAGATCGCGCCCTGATGCCCCAGTACAATTATTGGGACCTCCTCGCTTACCATCTTCTGCCTTGAAACGACGGGCGTATTTAAAGTCCAGCAAGGTTTGCAAATGCTCGGCCCCCTGTAGAACAATAGAACCTCCCCACCCTCCATTTCCTCCAGCAGGGCCCCCAGCCGGAACGTATTTTTCTCGCCGAAAGGCTACAATCCCGTCGCCCCCTTTACCTGCTTCCACCTCAATTTCTGCTAGATCGATAAATTGCATTTATTCTCAGAATCTCTCTCTCTTTTCTCTACGTCCTCTGCGCCTCTGTGGTTTATTATTATTTCATATATATTCTGAAACATCCTCACCACAATCATCAGCTAAATAGGATAAAGCCCGAAACCTCAAACCCACCAACTGCTCGTAAAGAGGATTTAGCTTGCACATAGGGGGTATATGGACAATTTTGTGACCGAAAAGCTTTATATCCCGCTCGAAAGGACATTGAGAGGGAACCATTTTACAGATAAATTTGGCCACCCGAGGTTCGTGAACTTCCATGCCATCTAACCAATGTCTAACTGGCTGTAAGAGATTTGGATGTAGTTCGGTTTTGCTTGCTGCAAGAGGATGAGGAATAGTTTCCGTTTCCCCAGGGCTTACAGACTCCTCAGCTTTGGTGGCTTCTGGTTTATAGAGAGTATGTTCTAGAGAATGAAGAGCTTCTACTTTTAAGCCCAAAGCATCGCTAAAAGCATGTAACAGTTCTGCTTCTGGTTCGGAGTAAACTCCATCGGCAACGGCTACCAATACTCCCGTTCGCAAGAAATTTTCCGCTGTGGTTTTGTCTTCACCCAAAGCTACAGCTAATTCTGGGGGGGTAATGGGGGTCAAAGTTTCTATATCCCCATCAGTAGCTAATTCATTATGAGTGAACTGAGCGATTAACTCTTTTTCCTCTGGATCGAAATGTCCGTCAGCCCAAGCAATAGCCAGTAAACCCCGGAGCCATGCGATAATTTGGTCGTTCGTATAAGCGGATTTAGTAGCTGTCTCCATGAAAATCTAGCGATTAATTGAGTTTTGATTCCATTTTAGCTTGTTCCCTAGCAGCCACTGTCACTATACCCACTACATCAATTCCTTGCTTCCTCATTACTCGAGCAGCTTCAGAAGCAGTTTGTCCGGTAGTATAAATATCATCTAAAATTAATACGCTAGAAGAAGGATGCCGCCTCTGTAAGTCTTTTTCTATCACAAAAGCATCCTTTATTTGTTCTTTCCTCTCTTGAAGATTTAAATTAAAGAAAGCCTCAGTAGCCTTAATCCGTTTTAAACTCTTTGCTGCCAAACTATAGCCTGTGTAGCGACAAAAACTTCTTGCTAACAGTTCAGCTTGATTAAAACCCCGTTTTTGTAATCTTTCTTTATGAATTGGAATGGGAACTACAGTCAATTTTTTCTTCTTTCTGAGGGGACTCGCATCGCTCCAAGCCTTACCCAACCAATATCCTAGGGGTCTTGCTAGTTCTGGGTGGTTGTTGTATTTGAGAGAGGCGATCGCCCGTTTCAGTTCTCCACCATAGACACCCCAAACAAACAAAGGCAAATCTCCTTGCCAAAATTGATTGCAGTTGGCAAACTGACAGTCATGCAATCGTCTTTCACAATCTTGACAGATAATATGGTCAGCGGAACGAGAACACAAAGGACAATTGTCCTTGAGCAGCAGAGATAACAAGCTTTTGAACATCAGAGTTTAGTTTAGTTTTGGCTAATTACAATTAATTTTTTGGCGAAACTGTTCCTGATCAAAAATAGTTAACTTAATAGCAAAATTGGAAATGATTATAAAAATATGATAATATAAATCAATAATCAATTCTAGCCTAGCTCTAACCGTAAAAAAAACCTTAGAACTAGATTATAACATCTAGACTTGATTCTCAAGCAGATTTTAGATTATCTTAAACAATACTTGACCAATAAGCGATTTAATCTATGACTTCAGCAAACACTGAGAAAACAAACAGCGATAAATCCCTAGTGGCAATGAAAAGTTTTGCCGAGAAGTACGCGGAACGCACCGAAACCTACTTTTGCCTAGATCCTTCGGTAACAGCAGTAGTTATTGAAGGACTAGCCAAGCATAAAGCAGAGTTGGGAGCGCCCTTGTGTCCCTGTCGCCACTACGAAGATAAAGAAGCAGAAGTGAAAAATGCCTTCTGGAATTGTCCCTGCGTACCAATGCGAGAGCGCAAAGACTGTCACTGCATGTTGTTCCTCAAACCAGATGATGATTTTGTGGGGGAAAAACAAGAAATTGACCTAGAATATATTGAAGAAGTACGACAAAATATGGGCAATTAATCCCACAAGTACAGCGACTAAACTCGTTATAACTTAATTAAGTACCGCGCACCGCGATGTTTTGAACTCGCGGATATAGCGCAACCAGATGCAGGAACATCATGCTACCGCAAAGATTTTGGCAGAGTTTGGAAGAATTTAATCAAGAGCAGTTTTATGCCTGTCACGATACTTTAGAAGCATTGTGGATGGAAGCCTCAGAACCTGATAAACAATTCTATCAAGGAATTCTTCAAATTGCAGTTGGCTGTTATCATCTTAGTAATTATAACTGGCGCGGTGCAGTAATTTTATTAGGGGAAGGAAGCAAACGTCTGACTGACTATCAACCTTGCTACGAAAGTATTGATATTGATAGGTTGCTTGCTGAAAGTATTGAACTTTTACAAGCATTACAAAAGTTGAAACCAGAAAAGATAGAAGAATTTGTCCAAGAAAGACAATCAGTCAGCAGTATTAACCCACCTTTGCCGAAAATTGTCAGAGTAGAGGTTTAGAAGTGGAACTTCTTTGAGTCTGAGAACGTCACGGTAATTGCGCAGTGCAATTGTACTATTCTCAATAAAACTTAGAAATTATTTAAATAAATCATGATTCGCTCCTTCTCCTTATCCTTACCCATTAGCCTTAAGCGTCATTTTGGCTTATTTCTTGGTTCAACAGTAGCAATTATAAGTCTTCTTGCTATTTCCCCCCCACTTAGAGAAGTCCAAGCTCAAGTTGCCGCAGAAGATCATAAAATACTAGTCCGCGCGGATGTTCAAGAAGCAGACTCGGAAACTGGAATAATTACGGCACGAGGTAATGTACAAGTTAATTATCCAGCCCGAAAATTGCAAGCAACAGCAGCTATAGCTCAATACTACACTAAAGAGCGTCGTCTCATCCTCACAGGCAATGTTTACGTTCTTCAAGAGGGTAATAGTATTAGAGCCGAGAAAATGATTTATTCCATTGATGAAGGTCGCTTTATCGCTACTCCGAAACAAGATCAACAAGTAGAATCGATCTATATCATCCCAGAATCTCCTGAGTCCAGGGAATCAGCATCTAATTAAATATTCATGTTAAAGACATCTTAATTGATAATTGTTGATTCAATTGATATGACCATTATCTTAGAAAATGTACAGAAATACTACGGCAAAAGATTAGTCGTCAACCGAGCAAATATTAGAGTTGCGCGGGGAGAAATTGTGGGACTGCTCGGTCCCAATGGAGCGGGAAAAACCACGACATTTTATATGGCTACGGGTTTAATCAAACCGACTCAAGGGAAAGTTTGGCTCGACGATCAAGATATAACTTCGTTTTCTCTGGATAAACGGGCCAGTTTGGGTGTTGGTTATCTTACCCAACAGGCGAGTATTTTCCGCAACCTGAGCGTGGGGGAAAATATCCAACTTGTCTTAGAACAAACGGGAATAGCTGCAGCTAAAAGGCAAATGCGTTTAGAGGGATTACTGAAAGAGCTTCGCTTGCAAAAAGTTGAGACAACCAAGGGTGCGGTAGTGTCTGGTGGAGAAAGACGACGTACAGAGTTGGCAAGAGCTTTAGCTGTAGGGGAAAAAGGACCGCAATTTTTACTGTTAGACGAACCTTTTGCTGGAGTGGATCCCATTGCTGTAGACGAAATTCAATCCATAGTAGGGGAGTTGCGATCGCGGGGCATGGGTATCTTGATTACAGATCATAACGTGCGAGAAACGCTAGAAATTACTGATCGCGCCTATATTATGAGAGATGGAGAAATTCTCGCCAACGGTAATGGGGAAGAACTTTACAATAATCCTTTGGTGCGAAAATATTATTTAGGTGATCGATTTAAAGTATAGTTGTGGGCCTGTAAAGTGGGATGAAAAAAGCTAAATTACCCATCTTCTCTAGAAAAATTCCAGGCTTATCGGTCATGGATCGTTACATTCTTATAGAACTGTTCATGCCTTTCCTGTTTGGTGTGGGTTTATTTAGTTCTTTAGGAGTGGCTGTTGGGACTCTCTTTGAGCTAGTGCGGAAGGTAACGGAATCTGGTCTACTGATAGATGTTGCTATTAAAGTACTAATTTTAAAAATGCCAGAGTTTATCGTTTTAGCATTTCCCATGTCAGTACTATTAGCAACCCTGATGGCATACAGTCGTTTGGCTAACGACAGTGAAACTATCGCCCTGCAAAGTATTGGAGTCAGTATTTACCGCATCGTTCTCCCGGGCTTAATTTTCAGCCTTTTTGTTACTGGATTAACTTTTCTCTTTAACGATTTTGTCGCTCCTGCAGCTAATTCTCAAGCATCTGTAACCCTGAACCAAGCCTTAGGAAAAAGCAAACTTCCTTTTACAGAAAGGAATATAATTTATCCAGAATATCACAACGTTAAACAAGCGGATGGCAGCAAGCAGAAAGTGATGAATCGCTTGTTTTACGCGGAAGAGTATGATGGACAAGAGATGCAGGGTTTGACCATTCTCGACCGTTCTCAAGCAGGAATGAACCAAATCATCACCTCCCAATCAGCAGTTTGGAACGTGGAAGATGGACTTTGGGACTTTTTTAACGGAACCATTTATTTGATTGCTCCTGACGGTTCTTATCGCAATATTGTCCGCTTTCAACACCAACAAATATCCCTACCTAAAGCGCCTTTAAATGTGGGAAAAAAATGTAAAGACTATGGAGAAATGAATATTTTTGAAGCAAGGGAATGTTTGAATAATTTGTATTTGAGCGGTGATGAAAAGAAAATTCGCAAGCTCAAAGTACGGATTCAGGAGAAATTTGCTTTACCCTTTGTCTGTCTGGTTTTTGGTTTTGTAGGTGCTGCTTTAGGTGTGAGACCCAATAAGATTGGCAAAGGAACTAGTTTTGGAATTTGTGTGTTGGTGGTTTTTTGTTACTATTTGCTGGCATTTATTTCCAGTTCTCTGGGGATTTCTGGGATCTTTACTCCTTTTATGGCTGCGTGGTTGCCTAATTTTATCGGTTTGACAGTGGGAGGAAGTCTGTTGGTTCAGTCGGCTAGATAGGACGAGTATAGTAATGAGCAATGAACAATGAACAATGAACAATGAACAATTAACAATTAACAATTAAGAGGTTGATCAGAAAAATGCCCATGCACGCTTTGTACAAAGGTGATGTAGCAGATGCAGCACTTTTGTATAAATAATGTGGCATGTAATGATATTTTAGGAGCGAAGCGCTATATTTTATATTTTAGTTGTTGGATTAAAAAATGCGATCGCCGAAATTTAAAAACACTTATCTATCCCTCTTTTGTCATTCTCCGAGTTCAATTAATAATAAATAAGCCGGATTAACCAAAAAGAGTAAAAAAGAAATATAGGACTTAAGGGCTGGTATTGATTTGAATTGGCGCTCGCGTAGCGATCTGCGAAGAGTGTGCATTCACTTGGTCATGGACAAAAAATTACGTAAAGTACCGATTGTGTTGGGTTTCGTTACCTCAACCCAACCTACGAAAAATAAACGCCATTGATACTGCTTTTGACTACAGCGATTGCTGTGGTGGGCAATGCCCACCCTACGAAAAAACTCTCTTCGACTACTTTTGAGCACACCCTTCTTACTCAAACCCAAAAGCTGACTTCTGTAATCGGGCAACTTCTTTTTTTTTTCGGCATTTTTTGGTCAAGTGGGATGGAGATAATTTATAATGTAACTGGAATTGATATAAATCCTTAGTTATTTTGTAATATGGCATCTCGAAACAACATTCCTAACTCATCTCGCTATTTCAAAGCAAAACTAAAACCCCTCAAGCGACCGATGTTTTGGATATCTACTGGGTTTTTAGCTCTCTGTTTTGTATCTCTGTCCATCTATTGGAAGAATCCAGAGTGGATAACTGAAGAAATTGAAGAGCCCGCAACCTTAGAGGATATTGAAATCAATAATGCGGATCTGAGCAAAACTGGAGAGGTTAACAGGGAACAGTTAGTACCTGATGGAACCCAGCAGCAGATTAATCCTAACCAAAGTTCGGATGAGGCGATCGCCTTAGATGATAATATTCCTCTGGAATCGGAGACTTTAGCCGATCAATTGCAACGAGAGCAGGAATTTGGAACTGATGGGGGTGGGATTGTTAATCCCGATGGATTGTTCTTTAACCCCAATACTAGTAAAAGTAAAGAAATTCAGACTGGAGATTGGTCCAATCCCATTCAATCTTTACCTACAAAGTCTGCTGCTGAAAATGCAAGGAATTTTCCAAGCTACTCATCTTTATCGCAGATAAAATCAAGCAATCAGCCGTTAGTAGATTTGAAAGCACACCCTTTGCAAGATGCTCTCAATAATTTTTCAACTGACAATTCCTGGACAAATCTCGAGCAGTCTGGAAGAAGAGCTAGTAGTTCAATAACTAAAACCTCAAATTCAGCTAAGAATAGCTTATCTAACGAGATAACTAATTATCGTTCTTTTAGTCAAAATAATAGTTCTAGTAGTCCTTCGCCTACGTCTCTGCCTAGTTACCCTAATTATTTGAATAATTCATCAACTCTAGGCAATTTCACCTCACAAAATCAGCGAACAAATAATGCTCAACTAGGTTACAATCAAGGATTGAATCAATTGAATCAATCGAGAGTTAGCAATAATAGCCGCTTCAATTCTAATTTAGCTAGTCCGGGAGTTCAACCCCTTCAAACAACCCAAACTAGGAGAAATCAGCCGCAATTTAATAATACTAAATTCCAGCCTTTTCAACAACAGCAAGGAAATTTAAATCAGTTTAATTACAACAATCAGTTCCCAAATTATCAAGGAGAAACACAGGGACTAAACAATACAGGTTATGGAAACCAATTTCCAAACTTTCAAGGCCAACAACAAAATTTCAATTAGTTATAGCAATGAGCAATGAACAATTAACAATTAAGAGTTCGTGCAAGAAAAATGCCCCTTTCGCTTTGTACAAAGGTGATGCGCCAGATGTAGTAATTTTGTAAAAACACTGTGGTATGTAACGACAATTTACTCGCGAAGCGCTATAGTTTTTATTTATTCATGTCTCAATTATGCAACGCCGAATTTTGAAGGAAGATTAACCAACAACAAATAACCAACAACCAACAACCAACCAACTATGATTGAAAATTATCGATAATCGCTTGAGCGAACTCAGAACACTTTAATGGTGGTTCCACTGGGGGAACCATCAGACGAGCCAAATCGTAAGTAACTTGTCTGGAGGCAATAGATTTGGCAATTCCCTTTTTAATTAGGTCAGCTGCTTCTTGCCAGCCCATAAACTCTAACATCATTGCTCCGGAAAGAATCACGGAACCGGGATTAATGCGGTCTAAACCAGCGTGTTTTGGCGCAGTACCGTGGGTAGCTTCAAAAATAGCGCAATTGTCGCCAATATTCGCTCCCGGTCCCATTCCCAAACCACCAACAAGAGCAGCTAAAGCATCGGATAAGTAATCTCCATTTAAATTCATGGTTGCTAAAATGGAATACTCGTCTGGTCGAGTTTGAATTTGTTGGAAAATGCTATCGGCAATGCGATCGTTAACCAGCACTTTCTCTTGCCATTTTCCCCCACCGTGACTTTCCCAAATTGCCTCGAGAACTGCTTCTACCTCCCGAGAGATTTTCTCTTGCTTGTCAGGGGTCAAAGTATTGTAACCAGGTTCGATGAAACGAGCATTTTCTTCTACTGTCAGCTCGGGATTTTTTTCTTTATTGCTTAAAATCCAGGATTCCCTTTCTGTAACGCAATCAGCTCTAAACTCGGTGGTGGCAACTTCGTAGCCCCAATCCCGAAAAGCTCCTTCGGTGTACTTCATAATATTGCCCTTATGGACCAAAGTAACTTTTTGCTTGGCTTTAGGCAAGCGCAGAGCATGTTGGATAGCGCGACGTACCAAACGTTGAGAACCTATTTTACTAATTGGTTTAATACCAATGCCGGAATCTAGGCGAATTTGCTTGTTGCCATGTTCTGGGGTTGCTGGAATCAGTTCCCTATTGAGAAAATCAATTAACTTTTGACCAATTTCACTTCCTTGAGGCCATTCAATCCCCAAATAGATATCTTCTGTGTTTTCCCGATAGACGATCGCGTCAACTTTTTCGGGATATTTGTGGGGCGAAGGAGTACCGAGATAATAACGACAGGGTCGCACGCAGGCGTAGAGGTCGTTAATTTGCCGCAAGGCAACATTGAGGGAGCGAATGCCTCCTCCAACAGGAGTTGTCAGAGGTCCTTTGATGGCAATACCATATTCTTTAATTGCCTTGAGGGTATCTTCTGGTAAATATTGATAAGTACCATAGAGATCGCATGCTTCGTCCCCAGCGTAGATTTTAAACCAATGGATTTTGCGCTTGTTCCCATAGGCAGTAGCCACAGCTTCATCAATCACTTTTTTGGCAGCAGGCCAAATATCTACCCCTGTGCCATCTCCCCTAATAAAAGGGATAATGGGATTGTCTGGAACTATGGGTTCCTCGTCTTTAAAGATAATGGAAGCTCCAGCATCTGGAGGAGTGATTTTCTCGTACATAAACTTTGGTTAAAGAGAATTTATTGTTTAGCCAACTACCAAATCTTGCCGAGCATGGATATGAGCTAAGAGCTAGAAGCCCTAATATATAGGTAAACTCTAGCCGGTAGTATACTGCCGAAATCAAGACTTTCTGTGATTTGACAGACTGCTCGTCTCTCGATAGGTAAACTATATATTAACTGCCTTGATGCCAAGCACAATACCTCCTAACTAGGAAGGTATGATGCTTAAAACAAATATCTAGTTTAAATTAGTTAGTGACTCCAGTGAAATTAGCGGCAAAATATGAAAAAAATATTAGTAGTGGATGATGACAACATCCTCCGTACTGTTTTAAAACATTACCTGGAAAAACAGGGATATCAAGTTGAAGAAGTCAGTGGCGGTAGTGACGGGTTAAGTGCATTTGAACAATATCAACCGGATTTAGTGGTTTCCGATGTGTCGATGCCAGAAATGGACGGATTGGAATTTTGCCGTAATTTGCGATCCCAGCCAGAAGGTAAATTGGTACCTTTTATTTTTCTCTCTGGTCGAGACGATCTGGAAGATAAAATTAAAGGACATTCAATGGGGGCAGACGATTATTTGACAAAACCTTTCGAGATGCGAGAACTGCTGGCTAAAATTGAAAGTCAGTTGGAGAGAGCTAACAGAATCCATGGGGAGATTATCCGCTTGATCGAGAGCCAACTTAAGGATAGTACCGCCATTGGTGGTTCCTCAGCAACATTGCTGTCATTGAATCGAGCGGATGGCAGTTCTGATGTTGAAAACAAAGAAAAATCGGCTCCAGAACTTTTGACTCCAGCAGAAACGCGGGTATTTTGGGAAGTTATTCAGGGATTAACTAATAAGGAAATTAGCGAACATTTGTATATCAGTCCTCGAACGGTACAAACTCATTTGAGCAATATCCTGGGTAAATTAAATTTGGAGAATCGGGCGCAACTGGTTCGGTTTGCCTATGAAAAAGGTTACGAACGGGTGGATTATTGATGAAGGACAGCTTTAGTCTGGAAGAAGTACTCGCAGCGATCGCAGCTAAACCAGAACAATGGCGGCCTCTAGTCTTTACTAATGGCTGTTTCGATCTTCTGCATGTGGGTCACGTTCGCTATTTAACGGTGGCAAAATCCCTGGGAAAATCTCTGGTGGTAGGTTTAAATAGCGATCGCTCGGTGCAACAAATTAAGCCCCCCAAACCTGGTGTTCCTCCCCGACCTCTGATTCCTGAATCAGAAAGAGCAGAGGTACTAGGGTGCCTCAAACCAGTGGATGCTGTGGTTATTTTTACTGCAACTACTGCGAGCAGTGTCATTGAAACTCTGAAACCGGAAATCTATGTTAAAGGAGGGGATTACACTATTTCTACTTTACCTGAAGCTCCAGCAGTCGAAGGTTATGGGGGTAGAATTGAATTGGTGCAAATAGAAATTCCTATTTCAACTACGGCGATCATCCATCGGATTCTGGAAAGTAATGTTTGAGATTTGGTCTAAGATTAAAAACTATCGTACAGTTAACTAACATATGGAAGAGATACAAGATCTGCGCTCTCAATTTCAATCTGGCTCGGAGAAAAATCAACTGCAGCTGATTCCGAAGCTGATGGATATTGGGGAAGAAGGTTGGGAGATATTGATGGAATTTTTACTTAATTCTCAGTCTAGCCCAGTTAATTTGACTATGGGGAAAGCTTATCAGACTCTTTGTCAAGTCAATACCGCTAAAACGGAAGAATTTCTCCAAACTAATTTTCCCTATGGTGTTGTTTCTCTACAATCTCAAAAAAATATAGATTACCTCCCGTTGCAGCGATCGCTCTCTAAACTTGACTTTGAGGGTGCTGATGTCCTTACCTTAGCTCTTCTGTGCGAATTAGCGGGTTCCGCTGCAATTGCGCGAAAGTGGTTATACTTTACGGAAGTGGATAACTTTCCCAGTATGGATCTAGAGACAATCGATCGCCTCTGGTGGTTTTATTCAGAAGGGAAATTTGGTTTTTCCGTACAGCGAAAGATTTGGCTGTCTTTAGGTAAGGATTTTACCAAACTGTGGTCAAAAATAGGTTGGAAGTCTGGGAAAAATTGGACTCGCTATCCTAATGAATTTATTTGGAATCTGTCAGCCCCCCAAGGTCATCTTCCTACATCCAATCAATTACGGGGTTCACAAGTAATTCAGTCTCTCTTCTGTCATCCGGTCTGGGAGAAAAGGGAACTCTAAGTAAAGAAAGCCGAAAACAGGTTTATTTCCCTTTACTATTTAGTTATTAGCATTCTTGAATCTGCCGATCCTGGCGGTGAAGTGCGGATTCACGTCTCTCGCAAAAGCAAGACTTTGAATATTGCAGTCTGGGTTTCTCACCCCTGGTTGGGGGATGGTTTACCTCAAGTTGAATTTAACTTACCCCTATTGACCAATTATCTAGATCAGGCTTTGGCGGATACTACTGATGATGAGACTGAATCAGAAATTAGCGATTCGGTCGTTGGCTATCAAATTCTCACATCTTCTACCCTAGCAACAGCATGGGAGAAACTTCGAGAAGAAAAGGAAAAGTCTGACACAAAAACAGGTCGCGAAATTCTCGGACTGATCCTGAGCTGTAATTTAGTAGAAATGCACGGAGGAAAAATTACCGTTCAAGGAGACTCTAAATCTGGCTATCGGTATGTGTTAAAGTTACCGAAATTAGACAAGTATAGTAGTGGATAGTGGATAGTGGATAGTGGATAGTTGATAGTTGATAGTTGATATAGCAACCGCTATACAAAAAAGAAAGACTTAAACTAAATAACAAACAACCAACAACAAACAACCAACAACCAACAACCAACAACAAATAACCAACAACCAACAACCAACAACCAATAACCAACAACCAATAACCAACAACCAATGAACGATTCTCTCTGGACTAAATTGGTACTTTCTAATTTGCAGTTCTATCAGTGGCGAGGTGGAAGTTATCTCTATGGATGGGTCGGTTTAGTTCAATCTTGGCGTGAGAGTAGCTGGTTACTACAGCAGTGGGAAATTTTGGGAGGTTTATTGATTAGTTTGGTACTGGTGTTAGCTCCTTTTGTCTCTACCAGTTTAATTGGCTTGTTGTTGTTGGCCTGTGGTGGCTACTGGGTACTGCTGACGGTATCGGATACCGATCAACCAGGAGCAAGTTCCATTCATCTGCTAGTACTTTTATATTGGTTTATCGCTACTGTAGCGACAGCTTTTTCTCCAGTGAAATTGGCGGCTTTTTCTGGCTGGATCAAGCTGACTCTTTATTTATTTTTCTTTGCTCTGTCAAGCAAAGTTTTCCGTTCCGGTCGAATGCTGGGAATTGTCATTACTATTCTGCTTCACGTCGCTTTAGTAGTGAGTATCTATGGAGTGCGACAGGAGTTTTTTGGGGTGGAACAATTGGCTACTTGGAATGACCCTAATTCCCTTTTGGCGCAAGATACGCGAGTTTATAGTTATTTAGGCAATCCCAATTTGTTGGCGGGATATTTGCTGGGGGCGATCGCTCTCAGTCTGGCGGCTGTTTTTATTTGGCGTGGTTTGTTGCCAAAAGCCCTAGCCGTAACCATGGTTTTGGTTGACTCCGCTTGTTTGTATTTTACCGATAGTCGCGGCGGCTGGATTGGCATGGTGGTGTTAATCTTGACTTTTTTGCTATTGCTGCGCTACTGGTTTAATGACTTGCTCTCTCCTTTCTGGCGGACTTGGTTGCTGCCAATGGTAGTTGGTGGTTTAGCTGGGTTTTTAATAGTAGTAGTGTTGTTAGTAGAACCTTTGCGCCTCCGGGTTTACAGTCTGTTTGATGGTCGAAATAATAGCACTAATAATTTTCGCATCAATGTTTGGCAAGCAGTGTTTGAGATGATCCGTGATCGCCCTATTCTGGGCATCGGACCGGGTAACAGTGCTTTCAATAAAATTTATCCTCTCTATATGCGTCCCAACTATTCTGCTTTAAGTGCTTATTCTATCTTTCTGGAAACCATTGTGGAAACTGGGATTCTTGGTCTTAGCTGTTTTGTCTGGCTTGTTACTGTGACTGTTCATGGGGGAATGGTTCAGCTGGAGCGTTTGCGCCAGGAAAAGAACAATCAAGGGTTGTGGGCGATCGCCGCCATTGCTGCCATGGCAGGCATGTTGGCTCACGGCATTGGGGATACTGTATGGTATCGTCCCCAAATCAACACTCTTTGGTGGTTGATGGTTGGCATTATTGCCAGCCAATACAGAACAGACACGGGAAATTGATAGCAGTTTGTTTTTCGTAGGTTGGGTTGAGGTCACGAAACCCAACATGGTTTGTTTTTCTAAAGTTTAGGCTAGCACCTCTAAAGTGCTATTTTTTGAATTTTGAATTTCTCAGTTTGAATTGCGCGTAGTGCTATATCTAACGAAGAAGTAGATGTAGGAGACTATTGATGAGGCGATCGCCTTCCATGGGCACTATTTTTTCCCCATACAACATTACTTGTACTATTTTAAAATAAACCAATGAGCCAAGAATTACTCTAGCAGTAGCTTCTCTATCCTCAATTTCTAGTTCTGGTCTAGATGCCAGGTACTGGCTGAGAACTTCAATCCCCGGTTTGACTAGGTTACTGACGAAAGTCTCAGCTAGTTTGGGAAACCGTCCCGACTCTCCTACAATTAAACGGATAAAGGTCAAATCTTCTGTATCTTCACAGGCTAAATCTACCATCTTCGTAGCAAACTGGCGTAAAACAACTTCCGGTTCTCCTTGTAAAAGGCTATGATTCCCTTGGCTAAATACTTCTGAATATTTTTTCTTCGCCAGTCTTTCTACTAGAGCGACAAATAATCCTTCTTTGTCCCCGAAGTGGCTGTACACCGTGGTTTTAGAAACTGCAGCTGCTTTGGCCACTCGGTCCATGCTAGTGCCGGCATAGCCTTGGACCAAAAATTCTTTCATCGCTCCTTCCAGGATTTTCTCTTTTTTTTCCATTTAGTAGATCTTTTTTTATTCTTTGGTCTATACTAGCAGTAGTAAAACTAAACTGTTTAGTTTTATTTTGGCTCCGGGAGGTCCAGTTCATATGATCGGTAAAAACAATATCGCTCAAAACCCCGATCCCTCATCTGTTCCCGGTTCTTGGCAGAAGTCTCTCCTACTGGTGACTGCTGCAACTTTAGTAGCTGGGGGCTGTGGGGTTTACGCTCTCTCTCGCTCGGGATTGCTCAGTTCCCCTCTCAAAACTCCTGTGGGGGGAGAGACGGTCGCCGAAGTCAGTGTGCCGGAAATTAAGACGGTGACGGCCTTGGGCTATTTAGAACCCTCTGGAGAAGTAATCCAACTTGCCGCTCCTACATCGGCAGAAAGCAACCGAGTGGAGCAACTCTTGGTTAAAGAGGGAGATTGGGTCAAACAGGGAGAGATTATCGCTATTCTGGATAGCAGAAATAGACTGCAGGCTGCTCTACAAGAAGCCATGGCTCAAGTAGAAGTGGCGCGATCGCGCCTGCAACAAATCCAAGCAGGAGCGAAACAAGGAGAGATTAAAGCAGCGTTCGCCAGGTGGCAGCAGACTTTAGCGGAGTTGGAAGGGCAGGTGATTACCCAAAGAGCAACTATTGCTAGCGTGAAAGCGCAGTTGCAAGGAGAGTCCAGCGCTCAACGAGCTACTATTGAAAGAATTAAAGCTGAGTTAAACAACGCTGGAATTGAGTGCGATCGCTATTTATTATTATATCAAAATGGAGCTGTATCTGCTTCCGCGCGGGACAGTATTTGTTTGCAAGCGGAAACTGCCCAAGAAAGGTTGGAGGAAGCTAAAGCTACTCTCAATCGCATCCTGACTACTCGTCAAGAACAAATTGAAGAAGCTACCGCTAATCTGAATCGTACTGTAGCCACGGTAGCGAAACAAGCTCAGGAAGCCAAAGCTACTACAGATGCCATAGGGGAAGTGCGTCCCGTAGACGTGCAGGTGGCTGCAGCAGAACTGGAAGTGGCAAAAGCAGCAGTATCCAGGGCTGAGGCTAATTTGGATTTGGCAGAAGTGCGATCGCCCATTGAAGGACAGGTGTTGGAAATCCACACTCGTCCCGGAGAATTAATTGCTCCTGAAGGCATTGCCGAGTTGGGACAAACTCAGCAAATGTACGCCGTGGCTGAAGTATATGAAAGCGATGCGGGGAAAATTAGCTTGGGACAGTCTGCGAAAATATTTGCCGATTCTTTACCGAGGAAATTGGAAGGAACGGTAGAGCAAGTAGGTTTGCAAGTACGCCGTCAGGAAGCCATTAACACCGACCCCGCCGCCAATATTGATGCCAAAGTAGTAGAAGTGAGAATTAAGTTGGATCAAGCAGCTACGGAAACAGTAGCAGGTTTAACTAACTTGCAGGTAAAAGTGACGATCGATTTGAACCGCACACTTCGGCTTCGCTCAGTGGAACGATGAACACAGATGAACACAGATGAAGACTGATTAACTATCAACTATCAACTGCTATATGTTTAGTTTAATTAAAAAATTAGCTCGAAGAACTCCTTTAGGCTGGCTTCAACTCAGTCGAGAAAAAACCCGCTTTTTAGTAGCTCTGTCCGGGATTGCTTTTGCTGACATTCTCATTTTCATGCAGTTAGGATTTGAGGGGGCTCTTTATGAGAGTAATAGTCGGCTTCATCGCAGTCTCAATGCTGATGTTATTTTAATCAGTCCCCAAGGCAGAAACTTGGTAAATATATCCACTTTTTCTCGACGGCGGATTTATCAAGCCTTGGATGTACCTGGGGTGAAATCTACCGAGGCCCTCTATACTAATTTTGCTGATTGGAAGAATCCTGAAACTAGAAAGAAAACCAGTATTTTAATCGTAGGAACTAATCCGAACCACCAAGCATTTAATTTACCTGGAGTTAATGCTAATTTAGAGAAAATTAAATTGCCAGATACTGTGGTATTCGACCGCGCTACTAGAGGAGAATATGCGGAAACTATTGCGGCGCTTGAGGCAGGAAAAACTCCCACTACGGAAATAGAAAGGCGCACCATTACTTTGCATGGACTGTTTGAAGTAGGAGCATCTTTTGCTACCGATGGCACTTTAATTACTAGCCAAGAAAATTTTTTGCGCCTCTTTCCTAGAAGGCAAACTGGGGCTATTAGTATCGGTTTAGTGGAACTAGAAGCGGGTGCAGACCCAACTCAAGTTACTGCTGCTTTAAATGCTCATTTACCAGAGGATGTTCGAGCTTTAACTTTAGAAGAATTTATTAACTTCGAGAAAGATTATTGGGCGAAAAATACTTCCATTGGTTTTGTCTTTAGATTGGGAACCATGATGGGCTTTATTGTGGGAGTTATTTTAGTCTATCAGGTTCTTTCTACTGATGTGAACGACCACATGGCAGAATATGCTACTTTTAAAGCTATGGGCTATAGGGATTGGTATTTATTGGGCATAGTATTTGAAGAAGCAATTATTTTAGCTTTAGTGGGATTTATTCCTGGGTTTTCTATCTCTTTAGGTTTATATTCCATGACTCGCAAGGCTACTAATTTACCCATCTATTTGACTATGGCCAGGGTAATATTTGTGCTGGCACTGACCGCCATTATGTGTAGTTTGTCGGGGGCGATCGCCACTCGCAGACTTCAAGCTGCTGACCCGGCGGATATTTTTTGAACCGCAGATGAACGCAGATGAACACAGATGAAGGCAGATGAATACAAATAAATACAGATGAAGGCAGATGAACACAGATGAATACAAATGAAGGCAGATGAATACAAATAAATACAGATGAACGCAGATGAACACAGATAAATACAAATGAAGGCAGATGAATACAAATAAATACAGATGAAGGCAGATGAACACAGATGAATACAAATGAAGGCAGATGAACGAAGAATCGGTAATTAGTATAACTGGATTGGACCACTATTTTGGTAAAGGTCAACTGCGCAAACAAGTACTATTTGAGATTAATTTAAATATTGCTGCTGGAGAGATTATTCTTATGACTGGTCCTTCTGGCTCCGGCAAAACCACCCTTCTCACCTTAGTCGGGGCGTTGCGAGCAGTCCAGTGCGGCAGTTTGCAAGTATTGGGACAAGAACTTTGTGGTGCCAGTAAAGGCAAGCAAGTACAAGCCAGACGGAATAACGGCTATATTTTCCAAGCCCACAACTTACACCGCAGTCTCACCGCTATGCAGAACGTGCAAATGGGTTTGGAAGTACACGGTTCCTTCTCCTCACGGGAAATGAGACGCAGGTCCGTAGAGATGTTGGAACAGGTTGGATTGGGCGATCGCGTTCATTATTACCCCGAAGACCTGTCTGGGGGACAAAAACAAAGAGTGGCCATCGCCCGTGCCTTAGTGAGTCATCCCCGCATCGTTCTCGCGGACGAACCTACCGCAGCCTTGGATAGTAAGTCCGGTCGAGACGTGGTTAATTTAATGCAGCGATTGGCCCAAGAACAAGGATGTACTATTTTGCTAGTCACTCACGACAATCGTATCCTGGATATTGCCGATCGCATCGTCCATATGGAGGATGGAAAGTTAGCCAGTGCTGCAGCAGTTCCTTAGTGGAATATTATTTATTTGACCTCTCTTAAAGAGTTTTAGCTATGATTATATCAAATACGAAAAAGGATGCTACAGATAAAGAAGATCCCCCTAAATCCCCCTTCAAAAGGGGGACTTTCTAGCCTCCCCCCTTCAAAA
The DNA here is from genome assembly GCA_000252485.1 of Prochloron didemni P4-Papua_New_Guinea. Lineage (GTDB taxonomy): Bacteria > Cyanobacteriota > Cyanobacteriia > Cyanobacteriales > Prochloraceae > Prochloron > Prochloron didemni. The sequence goes on from JH610585.1 coordinate 20,566, forward strand.
GGTGGACTTTCTAGCCTCCCCCCTTCAGAAGGTGGACTTTCTAGCCTCCCCCCTTCAGAAGGTGGACTTTCTAGCCTCCCCCCTTATTAAGGGGGGCTGGGGGGGATCCAACGTTAAAGCTTGTACTAATTGTTTATAAATACTATTTATTTATACCAAATATTTTCGTAATTTATCTAAAAATGTGGATTCTTATCGTAGGTTGGGTTGAGGCAACGAAACCCAACAAACCAGGAGGTTTATATTGGGCTTGCCCTGAGTGGTAGTCGAAGGTTTTTTCTATCACTTTACCCAACCTACCAATACTGAGATATAATAGGGGATTGGATTGCAGCCAAGAAACCGGGTTTCTCTTATTATTTTAAGGATTAATGTTGAAACTTTGCAAAGAAACCCGGTTTCTCAACCCACGGGACGACCTCAATCTATACTGCCATGGGATAAACTATTTGTAGCAAATATTTTTGTATTTCATCTAACCTCACTCATTAAAATAAAATTCAATCGCGGCAACTCCAAGATAATCCGAGAGATTCAATGATAGATGGGGGGAGTGACAAAAAACTTGTGAAGCCTGTATCGATAACAGCATCAATCATTATCTTGGGAAAGTTGACATGACCAACTGCAATCTTGATGATAGCCTCACAGCGATCGTTGACCATACCGAACATCATAGGATTTTCCTTAGACTTCGGCTGCCAAAGCGAAATACTGCCCGATGTCCAATTCTAATGACCCAAGGTTGAGCATCGGGATATCTTTCAAATAATCGTTCTGTTGCATTCACAATATTATCAGCAACCTCAAAAGCTCCAGTTTCAATATCAATAGCTACAATCTGACCATGATTGCCTTCCTCAACTTGAGAACGTATTTTATTTTCGTAGAGTTCATTGCCCCGTTGAGCAAATTCTTCTTTGCTATAGCGCGGTTGCCTAACTGCCATTAATTTGACCTCTCTTCTTGCTCCCCCCTTAATTATATCGTAGGTTGGGTTGAGGCAACGAAACCCAACAAACCAGGAGGTTAATGTTAGGAGTTCTTTGATTGGTAGTCAAAGGGTTTCCCTATCGCTTTACCCAACCTACTAAAACTAATTAATCTATCATTAATCTTCAATAATTGCTCCCCCCTTAAGATATTCATTCATCGCTTTATTTCAAGCCATTTAACTCTCAAATCTCGAACCGCATCTCTAACTTGCCGCTGTTTCTTAGATAAAGAAGATGAACCAGTTTTAACTTCAACCAACCAGATGCCTTTAAGATTCCCATGATCTAGTCCGTCAAACACAATTAAATCAATGGGAGATCCAAGAAATCGGGTATCTTTAGGGTTGAAACTAAAATCTGGTAGATATGGGACGAAATGCTCCGTTACCTGTCCTCTAATAACCGATTTACTTTTTTCAATAGCTTCCTGTCTTATTTGTTTGGTATTTTCTTCTTTCCACTGTCTTAGTAACAACTCAGCTTCCTGTTGAGCAATTTTCTTTTGTTCTAGAGTAATACGTTCAATTTCTCTTTGCTGCCAATTTTCATATTGCTCTCTCGCCTTTCTATTAACTTCCTCATTGAGACGATTGAGACGAGAGTTAGCTTCACGTTGAGCTATGTCTCTCTGTTCCCGTTTAATATATTCATAATCTTTACTTTTCCAAGAATCATATTTTTCTTTTACTCTCTGTTCAACTCTAATATTTACTCTGTAGAGTTGATATCCAAGTATTGCTATCACAATTACTAATATTACAACTATTAATTCCATAGTGACTCCTTAAGTTCAAGACTATAAATATCCTTTGGATTATTGGCAATAATTAGGTAATCTTGGTACTTCTACAATAAATGCTTCGTCTTCTTCATTCCAATAGATAGCTAAATCCTATTTAATTAAAGATATTTACTATTGGTTGTAGAACATCTTATATTTAGCACAACGATAGCCTAATTATCAACCCCCTCTGTGGTAAACCTTGCTCAAATTCTCAAATTCCCAACCCAAAATTACCCACAATCGCCAAAACATCCTTCCTTTCAATTATCCCATTCCCATCAATATCAGCTGCAGCATTAAAATCCACATTCCGCACTTCGTATTGTACGATATAATAATACAAATTAGATTCAAGACTACATTTTGAAGCATGATATCTTAATGATGGAGAGATATTTATTGATTGTACCAAGTCAACTCTTGAAAAAGCAATGGAAATAAAAAAAATCTAACATTTCTCTAATCTAGTAGCATGGCACATGGAATGTGGAATAGATTGCAGCCCAGAAACCGGGTTTCTAGCATTATTTTCGGCTCCATACCCAAATTTGTGAAAGAAACCCGGTTTCTCAACCCACGGAATAATCTAAAATAATTTATAGCCTTTCTGGGACTCAATATTTACATTATATACGGGCCTATGAACGTGTTAAGTATTGAGTTCCAGCAACCGCAGGTTGCAGTATAACTATCAACTGTCCACTATCAACTGTCAACTGCTATATAATGTACAATTATAAATACATATACGACTTTAGATGAATCATGGACACGATCGCATACACTTCTCTTAGGAGTAATCTAGACGAGACAATGGAAAAAGTTTGCGACAATCGCACTCCCATCACTATAACTCGTAGCAACGCTCGACCAGTTGTCATGCTTTCCCTAGAAGATTATCAGGCACTAGAGGAAACTGCTTACTTACTCCGCAGCCCTAAAAACGCCAAGCGACTCATGGATTCCATCGTTGAACTTGAAGCAGGACAAGGACAAGAACGGGAGTTGATTGAGTGAACTTAATCTTCTCTAAAAATGCTTGGAATGACTACTTATACTGGCAAAGCACCGACCGTAAAGTGTTGAAAAAGATTAACACTCTTATTAAGGATATTCAAAGACAACCTTTTGAGGGTATCGGAAAACCAGAACCTCTCAAGCATGGTTTGTCTGGATACTGGTCTAGGCGAATTACCGATGAAGATAGAATGATTTATAAAGTGGAGAATGACTCAGTATTCATCGCTCAACTTCGCTACCACTACTAATTCATAGTTTGTCTAACAGTTTAGCTATTAGTTACTATAGCAAACTATAAAAAGTTATTGATATTAAACATATATTAGCCGTCCTTTTGGTGAAGGAATGGGACGATCTAGATCCTTAGCTGTATCTATCCATTCTTGCATTACAATTTCTGCATTAGTAACAGCCTCTTGATAAGTTTTACCGTCAGCCATACAACCAGGCAATTCTGGTACTTCTACAATAAATGCCTCATCTTCTTCACTCCAATAGATAACTAGCTCGTATTTAATTAACATTTCCATCTCCTAAACAATATTTGACAATTACACTTCTAATTTGTTTAACTTGATAAGCTTTTGTTTTAGCACCTTTTGGTTGTATATTAATAATTTCCTCGGACAGGAAGATAAGCAAAAACAAGAAACAATTTAGAGCCGATATATAAGCTAGCTAATTACAAATTTTTTTCTTCTTTGATTCTGTGGTACAATGGACTATGAAAATATTTTATTAAAAAATGCACCCAGTCGATTATTTCATCGTCGTTGTTTACCTCATAGCCATAGTCGCCCTAGGTATCTTCCTCTCCAAGAAAGCATCTTCCGGCATAGAATCTTATTTCCTGGGCGATCGCAATCTTCCCTGGTGGGTTTTAGGAGCCTCCGGCATGGCCTCCAACACAGACTTAGCCGGAACCATGGTCATAGCCGCTTTAATTTACGCTTTAGGAGTGAAAGGCTTTTTCATCGAGATTCGCGGCGGTATCGTCTTAGTCATGGCCTTCTTTCTCATCTTCATGGGGAAGTGGAACCGCCGGTCCCAAGTGATGACTTTGGCAGAATGGATGAAATTGCGTTTCGGTGAGGGAAAACAAGGGAACATAGCCAGGATTATTAGTGCTTTAGCCAATTTAATTACTTCTATTTGGATTATTAGTTATTTTGCCGTGGGAGGAGGCAAGTTTTTTGGGCAGTTTTTGGGCATAGGAGAGCGTCCTGCATCAATAATTCTCATTCTTCTAGCCACAGTATATACAGCAGCCAGCGGTTTTCAAGGAGTAGTGTGGACGGACGTATTCCAAGGACTGTTAATCTTCATCGCCATTATTTACGTTTGCCTCCTCACTTTCCAAACCGTTACCCTCCCCGAACAATTTCCCGTTTCTGTCCCCTTAGGAGATGGAAGTTTTCAAGAAATAACTGCTAATTTAAGCGACTGGAGTAATATCTTTCCTCCCGTACAATTAGATATCCCTGGAAATTATTCTATTTACAACTTATTCGGCATTACCATCTTCTTCTACTTGCTCAAAACCCTCTTAGAAGGTTGCGGTGGAGTGGGAGGTTACATGACTCAGCGCTATTTTGCCGCTAAAAGTGACAGAGAAGCTGGTTTATTATCCTTATTTTGGATTGTATTATTAGCATTCCGTTGGCCCCTAGTCACCGCTTTTGCCCTTCTCGGCATCCACTACAACCTCACCACCCAATCCGTCATTGCCAACCCAGAACTAGTGTTACCCACCGTTATCGCCACCTACATTCCTATTGGGATAAAAGGGTTATTAGTAGCTTGTTTCATTGCTGCAGCCATGTCCACTTTTGACTCCGTTATTAATTCTGCTGCAGCTTATTGGGTCAAAGATATTTATCAGGCTTATCTCAAACCGGAAGCTAGGGATAAAGAACTGCTCAATCAAAGTCGTCTCGCTTCCCTAGCGGTAGTGTTATTGGGATTGTTATTCAGTTTTCCCAACGTCAACATTAACGATATTTGGGGTTGGCTAACTTTCGGTTTCGGTTCCGGCTTGTTCGTTCCCTTATTACTGAGATGGTATTGGTGGCGCTTCAACGGCTACGGCTTTGCTTGCGGCATGGTAGCGGGAATGATGGCAGCGATTATTACTAAATTGCTGGGTATTTCTTTGCCCGAATATGCCAACTTTCTTCTTCCCAGCAGTATTTCTCTCATCGGTTCTATTCTGGGAACTCTACTTACTGCTCCTACAGAAAGAGCAGTGTTGGAAAACTTCTATCGCATCACCAGGCCCTTTGGAGTTTGGGGAACTATTGCTACCAGTTTACCCAGTAATATTCAAGCCAAAATTAAAATAGAAAATCGCAGGGATATTCTTGCCGCTATTATTGCCGTTCCCTGGCAGTTAGTTTTGTACCTGGTCGGCATGGTGTTGATGATGAAACAATGGCAAAGTTTTGGTTGGCTTTGTTTAGTATTTATTTGGCTTTCTCTTGGTTTGTATTTTCTCTGGTTTAGGTATTTGGATAAAGAAGTGAAAGTTGATTAATATTATTTGTAGGGGGGCACACTTCCACTTAGCTCAGTGACAAGCATGTGGTCTCACTCTTCTATCTCCCCTCTCCCCTCTGCGTCCTCTGCGTCCTCTGCGGTTTATTTTGGATTTCAGCCCAGAAACCCGGTTTCTTCTATTATTTTAGGAATTAATGCCCAAATTTGGCCAAGAAACCCGGTTTCTAAACCCACGGGATAATCTAAATTTTCATTTATAGTTGACAACTCCGAGCGAAATACCATATATTGTTAGAGTAGTAGGTTGGGTTAAGCGATAGCGCAACCCTTCGGCTACGCGGTCCCTGAGCGGCAGTCGAAGGGCAGGGACCGCCCAACACAACTCCCTTTGGCTGTTGGGTTTCGTAACCTCAACCCAACCTACAATCTATTTCACTTTCTGCTAATTATAGAAACAACTCACTTTATCCTTCCTCTAATTGAAACAAGGAGAAACTAAATGACTGCTCAAACTCACCAATATACCTTGGGTCCAAAATCCTCAGAAGCATTAAAGCAATTAGCCACAAAGCTAGGAATTAGTGAAGGGGACGTTATTCGCAACGGAATTCTCGTCATGGCACTTTATGCCGACATCAAACAAAGCAATAAAGAAATCATCGTACTTAAGAATCTAGAAGACAATACCGAGACAGAATTACTGCTAGCTTGAGAATTAAATTACCAGATATGAATCCTGAAGAGAGCCAACAAGGCGATAAATTAAACTTAGATACTGCCGTCGCCACAGAATCTAGAAGTTCTGGACGGACAATTGACTCTACAGTTGCAGAAAGACAACTAGGTAATTATATATCAGAGGCTACAACAGAAGATGCCAAATATTCTGCCGCCGAACGAGCTAAATTTAAAGCAACTATTGCCAGTGGTTTAGCCATATCTATTTGGATAATCATTGGTATTATCGTCATTATTCATATTGGAACTGTTGCTTTGCTCTGGGTGTCTCCTCCTAGTTGGATAGATAGTACGAAAGATGCGGCAGAACAGTTAGAAAGAGCTAGCAAAAGTATTGATGAAATAGCTAAAACTTTGTATACCTTTCTCGGTACGTTAGCCACAGCTATCACTGGATATTATTTTAACGAATCTGCTGCAGCACGACGAGATAATTCTGCCGATTAAAAATCGAATTTTTGTCGATCGGGACTTACGCAAACAAGCCAAGAAACCGGGTTTGGAGTCCGAATAAAACGGCTAAAACCCAGAGTTTTAGTTCAGAAACCCGGTTTCTGCGTAAGTCCTATTGATGTAAGGGATTGGTAGAAGGAGAGGGCGCAAGGCTGTGTACCCCTACTCAGCACTGTATCCGGGTTTCTTCTATTATTTTAGGAATTAAAGATGTCTAATGAAAATCTTTCCCAAAATAGTATCAAAGTATATTGGTGGGCAATGCTACTTCTATATATAAGCAAAACTTATATATCTCAGCTAATTCTTGAATATTTTTTATATCTTTTAAATTAGTCCATCATCCCCAAAATAGCCAAAGTTCAGCAGTTTACATTTCTTAACAAACTATTTTTGACGAAACCTCTTGACAAGTCCGACCACAATACATATACTTTATATATAGGCAGATCCACAAGAGGTGCCGAAACCCTATATATATCAAGGCATCCCTCGTTTTTGGAGATGTCTAGTAGGAAGCCTTGCTATAACAAGTTATTCTATACTTCCTCTAATTGAAACAAGGAGACAAACGATGGCTGCTAAATACAATAATTTTACCTTAGACCCTAAATCATCAAAGGAATTACAAAAAATAGCCGATCAGCTAGGAATTACGCAAGAAGATGTTCTTCGTAAAGGAACGCTTGTCATGGCACTGTATGCTAAATTCAAAGAAGATGATAAAAAAATCATAGTGATGAAAGATAGAGAGAAGAATACGGAGACTGAATTGATCCTCGCTTAATAATTAAATCACTATAGATGAATACTCAAAGCGATCGAGGCAATAAGCCAGATTTAGAAACTGCGCCTATAGAGTCTAGCAGTTCTGGACTCTCACTTGAGGATCTAGCTGCAAAGGAAATTGGCGATCGCACACTAAATTTCAGTGGTTCCGAATTACGAGCTAACTGGAAAGCCAGAATTGCTGGTTTCTTAGCTATGTTTATTTGGGTAGTAATTGGTATTATTGTAATTATTCATATTTGGAGCGTTACTCGCCTCTGGAGCCATCTTCCCAGTTTAATAAACAGTACGAACGAAGCAGTAGAACAGTTAGAAAGAGCTAGCAAAAGTATTGATGAAATAGCTAAAACCTTATATACCTTTCTGGGTACGTTAGCCACAGCTATCACTGGATATTATTTTAACCAATCTGCTGCAGCACGACGAGATGATTCTGCCGATTAAAAATTGAATTTTTGTCGATCGGGACTTACGCAAACAAGCCAAGAAACCGGGTTTGGAGTCCGGATAAAACGGCTAAAACCCAGAGTTTTAGTTCAGAAACCCGGTTTCTGCGTAAGTCCTATTGATGTAAGGGATTGGTAGAAGGAGAGGGCGCACGGCTGTGTACCCCTACTCAGCACTGTATCCGGGTTTCTTCTATTATTTTAGGAATTAATGCCAAAATTTTACAAAGAAACCTGGTTGTCTTACCCACGGGATAATCTAATATCAAATCTGAAAATGTTTGCTACAAATGGGGACTATCCCCCTAAATCCCCCTTACCAAAGGGGGACTTTTGTAGTTTATTCTTATTTCTATATATAAGTATAATACCAAATCCGCTTTACAGAGTAGAGGAAAAAACAGCCTGTAAGCTAGACAGTGTCTAAAGCGTTACTATACTTTTTAACCCGGATTTGGTATAACTTATATATCTCGCCTAATTGTTGAGAGAATTGTAGGGTGGGCATCGCCCACCACAACCAAATTTTATCTTCTTAAAGAGAGAGCAATTAAAAGATATCTAATAAAAATCTTTTCCAAAATAGCTAAAATTCAGCAGTTTACATTTCTTAACAAACTAGGAAAGAATAAAGGTTGACAAGCAGGAATTAAAGGGATAAAGTGAGGATGAATTGAAAGTTGGGTTTACTGTTTCTGGGATTGATAAACCGCAGAGAAAACAGGAGAGTTATAAACAATTGTAGGTTGGGTTGAGGTAACGAAACCCTTCGGCTACCCTTCGGCTCCGCGGTCCCTGCACTTCGGCTACGCGGCCCCTGAGGGTCGTCGAAGGGCAGTGACCGGGTCGTCGAAGGGCAGGGCAAGCGCTCAGGGCAACGCCCAACAGCACCAAGTTGTGTTGGGTTTCGCTATCGCTCAACCCAACCTACGAAAAATTAACTCGATCTCTAAATTCTACAACTTATTTTTAATTCACTAAATCTACTATGATAGGAATAGAACCTTTTTTAATTCCAGGAGCGAAAATTCTTTGGGAGCTTACTGAATCCCTTGGTGAGAAACGTTTACAATCAATTGCCAACGAGATAGAAGCTAAAAAAGCATTAAAGACATATTTTGATAAATATAAGAGTAGATATGGTTCATTAAAACTGTTGGCCATGCCTCAATCGGTGGATTTGGAATCTGTTTATACTCCCGTTCGATTTTTAGATAGATTAACTATTGGTAGTTTTCAATCTCTTCCAGATTTGGTGGAAGCTTACCGAGACAGTGCAAGGCGCAGATTTCAAAGAGAAAAATCAGATAATCGGGATGGCATTGAAGTAGCGAAGGAAAATCAATATTTAATGGTATTGGGGGGACCGGGAACGGGAAAATCCACTTTTCTCCGTCGTGTAGGTTTGGAAGCTTTTAAAGGAAAAGATGGTCAATATGAACATGACTGTCTTCCCGTTCTCTTGGAGTTGAAACGTTTTCAAAGTGACGAAAATAACAAGATAAATCTAATCAAAGCGATTACAGAAGAGTTTCACAATTTTGGCTTTCCTCTTTCAGAAGAATTTACCATCAAAGCTCTAGAAGAGGGAAAACTGCTGCTATTGCTAGATGGACTGGATGAAGTACCGAAAATTAATTTAGCTAAAGTAATTGATGGGATTGAGAGTTTGGTCACCAGATACGAGAACAATCGCTTTATTGCTTCTTGTCGCATTGCCGCTTATCGGAGTTTGAACCAGTTCCGGGATATCCAACTGGCAGATTTTGAGGACGACCAGATTCAACAGTTTATTAATAACTGGTTTCAATCGGATTTGGATAAAGAATGGGATACTGCCGCTAAATGTTGGTCAACTTTGAATGAAGAAAGGAATATATCGGCGAAGGAGTTAGCTCAAACTCCCTTGTTATTAACCTTTCTCTGTTTGGTTTACGGCGAATATCTCCGCTTTCCCGTTCAACGAAGCCAGTTGTATCAAAAAGCTTTAGATATTTTATTGGAAAAATGGGCGGCGGAAAAAAGGGTGGAATATGGGGAAATTTGCCCGGGGTTAAATGTAGAAGTGGAGAAAGTGTTGCTTTCCCAAATCGCTTACGATAGTTTTGCTACGGATCAACTCTTTTTTCCCCAGGATGAGTTGCTGAAGAGAATCAAAGATTTTTTGCAAGATACGGCGGACAAGCCGAAATATTTCGATGGCAAAGCGGTTTTGGAGGCCATCGCCATTCAACAAGGAATTTTGGTGGAACGAGCGGAAGGAATTTACTCTTTTTCCCATCTCACTTTGCAGGAATATTTAACTGCTCTCTTGATTAAGGAAGAAGATAAGGAAGATAAGTTAGAAGAGTTGGTTCACCAACATCTTACTGATGAGCGTTGGCAAGAGGTGTTTTTATTAGTAGCTGGTTTGAAGAGTAGTGCCGATAGATTATTAGAGTTAATGGAAGTGGGAGCTAGAAAGTTAATTGATAGTCCTAAATTGAAGGAATTATTACTCTGGGCGGAAGAAGCTACTGCTGGGTCGGAAGGAGATATTTCTCCTGCTGGGAAAAGGGTGATCGCGATCGCCTACGCCAACGCCAACGCCTACGCCCTCGCCAAAGCCTTCGCTAACGCCTACGCCCTCGCCTACGCCTACGCCAACGTCTACGCCTACGCTCTCGCCAAAGCCTACGCCAACGCCAAAGCCTACGCCCTCGCCAACGCCTACGCCCTTGCCTACGCCAACGCCAAGGCCCTCACCAACGCCAAGGCCCTCGATCAATTTATAGAACTTGCTGGAGACTTAGAAAAGTTAAAAATTTTCTCACAAGTAAATTTTACCCAATTGACTGGAAATTTGCAAGCACTTCAAGCCAAAATACCCGAGGATTCCTCTACTGAAAAAGTACATCGAGAGTTTTTCTTCCTGATTGTGAATACTTGGCTTGAAGCTTTACATTTCAACCCAGAACAGGTCACTTTATCCGAGGAAGAATTAACAGCATGGCGAAAATACTTCTACGTCAACAAACTCATAGTAGATTGTAAAGAAGCAGCAGTACGAGTATCCCGCAGTACCTGGTGGTCAATGGAACAAAAAATGCTCCGAGTATAGCAATGAGCAATGAACAATTAACAATTAACAATTAACAATTAAGAGGTTGATAAGAAACATGCTCATGCACGCTTTGTACAAAGGTGATACAGCAGATGCAGTACTTTTGTAGTTTATTCCATCGTAGGTTGGGTTGAGGTCACGAAACCCAACGGCACGAGTTGTTGTGTTGGGTTTCCCTATCGCTCAACCCAACCTACAATTGCTGAAATATAATCCTAAATCATCTGCGTTTATCTGTGTTCATCTGTGGTAAAATCGAACAAAAAATGCTCCGACCTTAACAAGGAGTAATTAACAATTAAAATAGAAACCCAACACAACTTGGTGCTGTTGGGTTTTGCTATCGCTCAACCCAACCTACAATTGCTAAAAACTTATCCTAAATCATCTGTGTTCATCTGTGTTCATCTGCGGTTAAAAAATCATATTCCAACCAAAATGCTGAAATCCTGCTTCCAAATTTAAGATTTGCTCTGGATAAACCCCTTCTAGATCTATCAACTTCACCTCAGCCCCTGCAGTCACTTTCCCAATAACTGCAGCTCCTGCTCCCAAACCCTCTACCAAAGCCATTGCCTCTTTTTCCGGAAGACTCAGCACCAGTTCAAAGTCCTCACCTCCAGATAAAGCCCAATCTAATGCTCTTTCGGCCCCAAATTTATGCCAACCAGGAAATAGAGGAATAGCATGGCGATAGATTTGGGCTCCCACCCCACTACAGCGACAAATCTGGATCGCAGCATCTGCCAAACCATCGCTACTATCCATGCCCCCAACTCGCCAATTATCTCGCAGAATATTCTCGATCTGTGCCACTGCATCTAACCTCGGTACCGGTCGCCTATGTTTCTCTAACAAATAGTCTCTCTGAGCAACTTCTAGATTATTCTTTTCTTCTGGGTGCAAAAGTAATTCTAATCCCGCTCTGGAACCACCGTGGGTTCCCGTAACTACTATGGCATCTCCTGGTTTGGCCGCAGAACGGGAAATAACCCGATTCGGGTGAACTTGACCGCAAGCAGTAATAGCTACTGTAATTACTTGAGAACGGCATATATCTCCCCCCACAATGGCACAATTATATTGTTCCAAACAAAGCTGCAATCCTCGGTAAAGTCCCTCCACCCAATCTAATCTAACCTGAGGAGGAAGGCTCAAACCCACTGTAATACCCAGAGGAACAGCTCCCATGGCCGCTAGGTCCGATAAATTAGCAGCTGCCCCACGCCAACCCACATCTTCTGCACTGGTAGTTTTGTCGCTAAAATGCACTCCATCTACCAACACATCTGTTGTCACCACCAAAGATTGACCGGGAGAAACGGTCAATAAAGCTGCATCGTCCCCCACAATCTGAGGAGGACAAAAGCTTTGTAGTCTTTTTAAAAGCCCCTGTTCGCCAAGATCTTTAACTGTTTTTACTAACATCTTAATAAATAAGTATTCATCGGCGTTGGGAAGTTGATTCAGTTGCTTGAGCGATCGCCCTACTATCCAAGCTTGAAGAAAACCAACCTCTTGGAAAATGAGGTGCCAGAGAGAAATAGTATAATAAGTTTGCCATTAACAAAAATAAGTTCTAGCAAAGCTTTCCAAGCTTGAAGAAAACCAACCTGCGATCGTCGGGTCAGGACTTACGCAAACAAGCCTAGAAACCGGGTTTCTTGCCAGATAATAAGGGTTAATGCAGATCTTTAGTTCAGAAACCCGGTTTCTGCCTAAGTCCTAAGCTTTTGGCGTACAAAGGCATCTTTGCAGAGCATTATATCATAGAAATCCAGAAGATGAAGGAGAATCTGTAACAAACCGGGAAAGCTCTGAAAACCTTTGTCCGTCCTTCAATCTTGTCACAGTACTTACACCGGGCGCTACCCAAAACCCCATTAGCTGCCAAAAGCAGTCAATCCAGCAAAAAAGAATTACCGATGCCCTAGTCCTGTATAATGTCTAAATGTTATAAAATTTTACCAGACTGTTAGAAGATGTAAAGAACTCTTGCAATTGAGTCTAAGAATAGTTACACTTCTTTAAAGTTTGATTTTTAACATAGATAAGAAAACAAGAGTCTAACGAGACACTTTAAATTCAAGAGGAGGAGCGTAGTCGATGGGACTACCTTGGTATCGAGTACATACCGTTGTTATCAATGATCCGGGACGACTGATAGCGGTGCATTTGATGCATACCGCTTTGGTGGCCGGTTGGGCTGGCTCCATGGCTCTCTACGAGCTAGCTATTTTCGATCCTAGCGACATGGTCTTGAATCCCATGTGGAGACAAGGCATGTACGTACTACCCTTTATGTCCCGTATAGGTGTTACCGGGTCTTGGCGCGGTTGGGACGTAACTGGAGTAGAAGCTGACCCGGGTTTCTGGTCTTTTGAAGGTGTTGCAGCTGCTCACATCGTTCTTTCCGGCATGCTGTTCTTAGCAGCAATCTGGCACTGGGTTTTCTGGGATTTAGAACTGTTCGTTGATGAGCGCACTGGCGAATCAGCTCTAGACCTGCCCAAGATGTTTGGCATTCACCTCTTCTTATCCGGTCTGCTCTGCTTTGGCTTCGGTGCTTTCCACCTCACTGGTCTTTGGGGTCCTGGATCTTGGGTTACTGACCCCTACAGCCTCACGGGACACATGGAGGCCGTAGCGCCAGAATGGGGACCAGCCGGTTTCGATCCTTTCAACCCAGGTGGTATTGTGGCTCACCACATTGCTGCTGGTATTGTGGGGATTATCGCTGGCTTATTCCACCTCAGCGTTCGTCCGCCAGAGCGTCTCTACCGCGCCCTGCGCATGGGTAACATCGAAACAGTACTCTCCAGCAGTATTGCTGCTGTCTTCTTTGCTGCTTTTGTAGTAGCGGGAACCATGTGGTATGGTTCTGCTGCTGCTCCTGTAGAACTCTTCGGTCCCACCCGCTATCAATGGGATAGCGGCTACTACCAGCAGGAAATCCAGCGTCGAGTTGATGCTAATTTGGCAGAGGGAGATACTCTGACGGAAGCTTGGGATAAAATTCCTGAAAAACTTGCATTTTACGATTATATCGGCAACAACCCCTCTAAAGGTGGTCTCTTCCGCGTCGGTCCTATGACTGATGGGGACGGGATTGCTCAAGTATGGCAGGGACATCCGGTATTTAAAGATGGAGAAGGTCGGGTACTGACGGTTCGCCGCATGCCCAACTTCTTTGAAACCTTCCCCGTTGTCTTGACTGACTCGGAAGGTGTAGTTCGTGCTGACATTCCTTTCCGTCGGGCTGAGTCGGAATTAAGCTTTGAGCAAACTGGCGTTACTGTTAGTTTCTACGGCGGAAGTTTGGATGGGCAAACCCTGACCGATCCTCCTGTAGTAAGACAATATGCTCGTAAGGCTCAATTAGGCGAACCCTTTGAGTTCGACAAGGAAACCACTAACGCAGACGGCGTGTTCCGTACCAGCACCAGAGGTTGGTTTACTTTCGGTCATGCAGTCTTTGCTTTATTATTCTTCTTCGGTCACATCTGGCATGGCGCTCGGACTTTGTTCCGCGATGTTTTCGCTGGTATCGATCCGGAACTGGAGGAAGAACAAGTGGAATGGGGTTTCTTCCAGAAAGTGGGAGACAAAACCACCCGCAGAACCGAACCTATTTAGGTTGGTCTTTATTTAGAGGAGTTCCCTCACTTTTTTTCTCCTAGCGGGCGCAAGCCCGCTTTTTTAATCAACTTCCTTAGACTTTTATAGCACTACGCATTTAGGTTAGGACATTAATAAAGCCTGAAACCTAGTCATAGCCTCTTTTTGAATTTTGAATTTTGAATTTTGAATTGCGCGTAGCGCTATACTTTGAGACTCCCGATTATTTTTGGTCATTTTGTTGATAAACTAGGAGCGGAGCATTTAGGAATTTTTAACAAATGGAAAGTGTTGCTTACATTTTAATTTTGGCTATGGCTTTGGCCGTTCTTTTCTTTGCGATCGTTTTTCGCGAACCCCCTCGCATCAACAAATAATTTGTTGTTCAATTTTTCCTTCGGCGACCTGGCCAAGCCCAATTAATCTTAATGCCGCCATCAACTTCCATCATTCTCGTCTAGGAAAATCTTTCTTTTTTCCCAGACCATTGATCGGGAGTTAATGGCTTTTAATCTCATGAACTGTCCTCATTGCCAGCATACTGACAGTCGGGTTCTCGAGTCTCGTTCTACGGAAGCTGGACTCAGCATTCGCCGACGCAGAGAATGTTTGCGCTGCCAACATCGCTTTACTACTTACGAAAGAATTGAATTCTTTCCTCTAACCGTAATTAAAAGGGATAATTCTCGAGAATCTTTCGATCGCTCTAAACTATTGCGGGAAATTATTCGCGCCTGCGAAAAAACAGGTATCTCAGACTCCAAGCTAGAAACTATTGTAGCAGAAATTGAAGCTCAATTTCAACTGCTGCAGCGCCGAGAAGTTACCAGCACCGAAATTGGCCAGTTAGTACTCAAGTACTTGCGCAATCTTTCGGAAGTAGCTTACGTTCGCTTTGCTTCTGTTTATCAACAATTTCAAGGAATTAAGGATTTTGTCGCTCTCCTCAAACTACTGGAGGAAGAAACTAAACATATTCAAACTGAGGCCGATTCTTCAGATTCGTCTTGCTTAGAAAATAGAGAATCTGAAAATCTTGCGAATTTAATAACTTAATCGAAACGTACCAATAGGGTAAGTCTTCTTTATCTGGATCCAATTAAGCAATTTTTACTTGTGGCGATGGTCAGATTTGTGTACTATGGATAATTGGACTAAAATTGCTAAAATCGAAGTAAACTGGCGAGTAACTCAGATATTAGGCAAAGGGGTATTGTCAGATACCTTCTTGTCATCCCCTTCTAGATACTGTAGGCTGCACCCTGCTAAGTAACTTGAACCAACAGGAGGCATAGCAATTAAAAAGATCATCCCTAGGAAACTAAACCCACATGCTCACTCAAAAAGAAATTACTAAAGATATTGGCTTTACCCACGAAGATTTTGCCGCTCTTCTCGACAAGTACGATTATCACTTTAGCCCTGGAGACATCGTACCGGGAACCGTATTCAGCATGGAACCCAGAGGCGCTCTGATTGACATTGGTGCTAAAACAGCAGCATATATTCCCATTCAGGAAATGTCAATCAACCGGGTTGACGACCCCGTTGAAGTTTTACAGCAAAATGAAACCCGCGAATTTTTCATTTTGACTGATGAAAATGAAGACGGTCAGCTAACTCTTTCTATTCGCCGGATCGAGTACATGCGAGCTTGGGAAAGAGTGCGGCAACTTCAAACGGAAGATGCTACAGTGCGTTCCAATGTCTTTGCTACCAACCGAGGGGGGGCATTAGTTCGTATTGAGGGTTTGCGGGGCTTTATACCTGGTTCTCACATCAGCACCCGCCAATCAAAAGAAGATTTGGTCGGTCAGGATTTACCTCTCAAGTTCCTGGAAGTAGATGAAGAACGAAACCGCTTAGTTCTCAGCCATCGTCGCGCTTTGGTAGAGCGAAAGATGAATGGTTTGGAAGTGGGAGAAGTGGTAACTGGTTCGGTGCGGGGAATCAAACCCTATGGTGCTTTTATCGATATTGGTGGGGTCAGCGGCCTGCTGCATATCTCAGAAATTTCCCACGACCATATCGATACGCCCCACAGCGTCTTTAATGTCAATGATGAATTGAAAGTGATGATTATTGACTTGGATGCAGAACGGGGTCGCATTTCCCTTTCCACGAAACAAATCGAACCGGAACCTGGGGATATGCTGAAAAATCGGGAGCTAGTCTTTGAGAAGGCGGAAGAAATGGCTGAGAAATATCGTCAGAAACTCCTGGCTGAAGCATTCGCGAAAAATGGCTCGGAAATTGAAGCGCCTCCAGCTTTAGCAGAAGAAGAGGAAATTCCAGTTGCATCTGAGGAATTAACTGATTAACTAGTTAGTTAGGTAATTAATTAAAACTCATTTGAGAAAAGAGGGATTTTCCCTCTTTTTTGATATAGAGCCAAATATCCTATAGGGTAATTTCTTGAGAACTTTCGATTCCTTCTAGTTCAATACTATCAACTCTTATAGCGCTACTTAAGCATCAAAATTCAAAATTCAAAATTCAAAAAGACGGCTATGACTAGGTTTCAGGCTTTATTAATTTCCTAACCTAAATGCGTAGTGCTATCCCCCTAAATCTGGCGTTGCACAATTGCGGGATGATAGTCCAATTTCAATGAGCTGAAACTATTGATAAATAAGGACAAAATTTTGGGCATATATCCAAATCATCCCCGACCGATGCAACGCCCCAATTCTATTTGGAAATAATTCCCCAGTATTGCTATAAATTGAAATAGTCCCAATTTTGTCTAGTGCGATCGCTCTCCTAACCTATGCTAGATGGAAATTATCTCCGTTCCAGCTTATTCGATCTTGACGGTCGAGGCTACAAAGCTTATATCGATATCAAAGGAAGTTACCAGTTCCGAGATTTTATCCTGATTATCGATCACGTCCAGGGAGATCCTTTTGCTTCTCCCAGCAAGTTGCGAGTCAAGATTCCCCACTCAGTTGCTGGCTTTCCCCCAGAACTCTATCAGTCCCGGCCTAGAGAAATCGCTCTGCGAGACTATCTTACTCGGGAATTTACTGCTGCAGCAAGCTTCGTCAGTTCTTTCCGAGGCACTGGGAAAAGTGGACTGATTTCTATGGCTAATACGGGTCAAGAGGTTTTGGAGCGCTCTTCTGTTTTAATCAACGATAACTGTATTGAAGTGCGCTTTCTAGTGGGACTGCCGGCGCGGGGACGGCGGATTTTAGGTCATCAAGCGGCAAAAATGCTCTGCGAAGATATTCCGGATATAGTAGATAGCGCTCTTAAATATGAGAACCTCAATAGTAAAAAGATTCAAAAGCAAGTAGAAACTGTTGAAGATGCCCATTGGTTGCGCCAACAATTACCGAAAAAAGACTTGGTAGCATTTATTGCCAATGGCTCCATTCTACCTCGCAGTAGTGGTGTAGACCCCACTCCTTTGGTTAAAGATGCTGTTCCTTTCCAAGCGCCTCCATCTATGTCGGTGGAGTTTAACTGTCCCAATCAGGGTTTAATTCAAGGAATGGGGATTTCTGCTGGCATTACTTTAATTGTGGGAGGGGGCTATCACGGTAAATCTACTTTACTCAAGGCGCTCGAATTGGGAGTATACGATCGCGTTCCCGGTGATGGGCGGGAATTTGTAGTTACCAACCCAGCTGCGGTGAAAATTCGGGCTGAAGACGGACGCTCTATTGCTGGAGTTAATATATCTCCTTTTATCAATCAATTGCCCCAAGGTCGTTCCACTACTAATTTTTCTACCGCCAATGCCAGCGGCAGTACTTCCCAAGCGGCTAATATTATCGAAGCCTTGGAAGCAGGAGCGGAATTGTTGTTGCTGGATGAAGATACTGCTGCAACTAATTTCATGATTCGCGATCGCCGCATGCAGCAGTTAATTTCTAAAGATAAGGAACCCATTACCCCTTTTATCGATAAGGTGCGGCAACTTTACCAGGACTATGGGGTTTCGATTATTTTAGTCATGGGAGGAAGCGGCGATTATTTCGAGGTGGCAGACACTACTATCGCCATGGAAAATTTCCAACCCTATAACGTTACAGAAAAAGCCAAGGCTATTGCAGCTAAACATGCCAACGAACGTATTCCGGAAGGGGGAGCGGAGTTCGGCAATATTACCCCCCGAATACCCTTAGAAGAAAGTATCGACCCCAGTCGGGGGAGGAAAGCGGTCCAATTAAAGGTGCGGGATGTGGACGAAGTGGCTTTTGGTAGCGAAGATATCGATTTAGCAGCAGTGGAACAGATTGTAGATCCGGGACAATTGCGGGCGATCGCATCTGCTATTGTTTACGCCAAGGAAAAGTATTTGAACCGTTCCCGTACCATTCCAGAAATTCTCACCAAGGTGATCATGGATATAGAAGCACAAGGGTTGGATATTCTGACAGAGTTTCCCCAAGGAGATTTAGCTTTATTTCGTCGGTTTGAATTAGCTGCAGCTCTCAATCGCTTGCGTACTCTGAAAGTAGAATAACCCGTCTCTATATTTTACCACTATTCAAGAGGGAAGCGGACGGTAAGAATATCTCCAAGTATTTTTACTCTTTAGGGGCGATCAATCCGCTTTGCGGTGCGATCTGCGAAGCAGCACTGCGTGGGCTCTTCCCAGATCGCTTCGCGAGCGCCTTCCAGATTTTGGCTACTATTTCTTATCTAGCCAAGCAATTAAATCTTCACTTGTAGTGAAATCAAATTGTGCCTCCGTTAATTCTTCTAACTGGGAAATGGATAAAGAACGAATTTTTTGCTCTACAGTAGGGTCGATAGTAGCAAAGCGTCGAGATAATAAGCGAATTAATACAGAGGCCGTTCCAAGTTGTTCTCCTTGCTGCAAACCTTGTTGTAAACCTTGCTGCAAACCTTGCTGCAAACCTCTTTGTTCTCCTTGAGTAATTCCCTTTTGCAGGATATCTTGATAAATAACCGAACCTTCCATTAGTTCCTCCCGAAATAGTTGACGAATTACATCTTTTTCAAATCGCAAACCTGCTAGCACTTCTGCTGCAGCGGAGATACTTCTTTTCTGCTGGGTATCTTCTAGTTTAGCTACTTCTTGTGTTACTTGCTCCAACAAAATTTTCGGTTCGTTACTGCGGGTTAAAGTAGCTAGAGGTAGCAAGGCTGGGTCAGCAAGAAAAGGAGCCGGGTCTTCTTCCCAGAGACGGATAACCCGATAAGAATGGCTGGTATTTTGCTCTGAAAATTTATTTTGGAAAACTTGTTCGGAGCTAGTTTCTTGTAAGAAAATCACAATTTGGTCGATTTCACACCAATATTGTCCGTACAGTAGAGTCCAGTATTTGAGCATTCGATAGGGAATCGGTGGCTCTGAATAGGGTAGGGTTTGGAATTCTATTTGGGTGATTTTTTTGCCCGTTCGTACAAGTATCAGGGCATCGGCTCTGATGGGTTCCGGAATTATTTCTGTCTTTAAGATGGAGACATTTTCTGGTTCTTCGTCCAGCAGCCAGCGAATAAAACTGGTTGCGTAGGTTTCCGCCAGGTATTTACAGGTGTTGTCGTAAGCCAAGGTTTTCGTTGTTAGTGGTTTCTTTCCTATCTTAGCAAGTCTGTGCGAGTTCGAGGCGATCGCCTCCAGCGGCGCTTCGCGATCAGGCGAAGCCTGCCACTGCGTGTGCTGCGGAGCAGATCGCTTCGCGAGCGCGCTTGAGCGGCGCTTCGCAGATCGCTTCGCGAGCGCCTTCCAGATTTTGGCTACTATTTCTGATCTAGCCAAGCAATTAAATCTTCACTGGTGGTGAAATTAAATTGTGCGTCCGTTAACTCTTCTAATTGGGAAATGGATAAAGAACGAATTTTTTCCTCTACAGTAGGGTCGATAGTAGCAAAGCGTCGAGATAACAAGCGAATTAATACCTTTGCTTCTCCTTGTTGTAAACCTTGCTGCAAACCTTGCTGTAAACCTCTTTGTTCTCCTTGAGTAATTCCCTTTTGCAGGATATCTTGATAAATAACCGAACCTTCCATCAGTTCCTCCTCTTATCTTAGCAAGTCTGGGCGATCTAAAAGAGATCGCCTTCCAGATTTTGGCTACTATTTCTTATCTAGCCAAGCAATTAAATCTTCACTTGTAGTGAAATTAAATTGTGCCTCCGTTAATTCTTCTAACTGGGAAATGGATAAAGAACGAATTTTTTCCTCTACAGTAGGGGCGATGGTAGCAAAGCGTCGAGATAATAAGCGAATTAATACATTTGCTTCTCCTTGTTGTAAACCTCTTTGTTCTCCTTGCTGTAAACCTTGCTGTAAACCTTGCTGTAAACCTTGTTGTAAACCTCTTTGTTCTCCTTGAGTAATTCCCTTTTGCAGGATATCTTGATAAATAACCGAACCTTCCATCAGTTCCTCCTCTTATCTTAGCAAGTCTGGGCGATCTAAAAGAGATCGCCTTCCAGATTTTGGCTACTATTTCTTATCTAGCCAAGCAATTAAATCTTCACTGGTGGTGAAATTAAATTGTGCCTCCGTTAATTCTTCTAACTGGGAAATGGATAAAGAACGAATTTTTTGCTCTACAGTAGGGGCGATAGTAGCAAAGCGTCGAGATAATAAGCGAATTAATACATTTGCTTCTCCTTGTTGTAAACCTCTTTGTTCTCCTTGTTGTAAACCTCTTTGTTCCCCTTGAGTAATTCCCTTTTGCAGGATATCTTGATAAATAACCGAACCTTCCATGAGTTCCTCCTCTTATCTTAGGAAGTCTGGGCGATCTAAAAGAGATCGCCTTCCAGATTTTGGCTACTATTTCTTATCTAGCCAAGCAATTAAATCTTCACTTGTAGTGAAATCAAATTGTGCCTCCGTTAACTCTTCTAATTGGGAAATGGATAAAGAGCGAATTTTTTGCTCTACAGTAGGGTCGATAGTAGCAAAGCGTCGAGATAATAAGCGAATTAATACATTTGCTTCTCCTTGTTGTAAACCTCTTTGTTCTCCTTGTTGTAAACCTCTTTGTTCCCCTTGAGTAATTCCCTTTTGCAGGATATCTTGATAAATAACCGAACCTTCCATGAGTTCCTCCCGAAATAGTTGACGAATTACATCTTTTTCAAATCGCAAACCTGCTAGCACTTCTGCTGCAGCGGAGATACTTCTTTTCTGCTGGGTATCTTCTAGTTTAGCTACTTCTTGTGTTACTTGCTCCAACAAAGTTTTCGGTTCGTTACTGCGGGTTAAAGTAGCTAGAGGTAGCAAGGCTGGGTCAGCAAGAAAAGGAGCCGGGTCTTCTTCCCAGAGACGGATAACCCGATAAGAAT
Organism: Prochloron didemni P4-Papua_New_Guinea; assembly: GCA_000252485.1. GTDB lineage: Bacteria > Cyanobacteriota > Cyanobacteriia > Cyanobacteriales > Prochloraceae > Prochloron > Prochloron didemni. The sequence goes on from JH610585.1 coordinate 42,285, forward strand.
GGCTGGTATTTTGCTCTGAAAATTTATTTTGGAAAACTTGTTCGGAGCTAGTTTCTTGTAAGAAAATCACAATTTGGTCGATTTCACACCAATATTGTCCGTACAGTAGAGTCCAATATTTGAGCATTCGATAGGGAATCGGTGGCTCTGAATAGGGTAGGGTTTGGAATTCTATCTGAGTGATTTTTTTGTCCGTTTTTACAAGTATCAGGGCATCGGCTCTGATGGGTTCCGGAATTATTTCTGTCTTTAAGATGGAGACATTTTCTGGTTCTTCGTCCAGCAGCCAGCGAATAAAACTGGTTGCGTAGGTTTCAGCCAGGTATTTACAGGTGTTGTCGTAAGCCAAGATTTTCGTTGTTAGTGGTTTCTTTCCTATCTTAGCAATTCTGTGCGACTTTTAGGCGATCGCGGAGCGAGCAGACTGCGTGGGCTCTTCGCTCCTCTGAGCGCGATCGCCTTACAGGTTTTGACTAATATTTTTTATCTAGTCAAGCAATTAAATCTTCATTGGTGGTGAAATCAAATTGTGCCTCCGTTAATTCTTCTAATTGGGAAATGGATAAAGAACGAATTTTTTCCTCTACAGTAGGGGCGATAGTAGCAAAGCGTCGAGATAATAAGCGAATTAATACAGAGGCCGTTCCAAGTTGTTCTCCTTGTTGTAAACCTTGCTGCAAACCTTGCTGTAAACCTCTTTGTTCTCCTTGAGTAATTCCCTTTTGCAGGATATCTTGATAAATAACCGAACCTTCCATTAGTCCCTCCTCTTATCTTAGCAAGTCTGGGCGATCTAAAAGAGATCGCCTTCCAGATTTTGGCTACTATTTCTTATTCAACCAAGCAATTAAATCTTCACTTGTGGTGAAATCAAATTGTGCCTCCGTTAATTCTTCTAATTGGGAAATGGATAAAGAACGAATTTTTTCCTCTACAGTAGGGGCGATAGTAGCAAAGCGTCGAGATAATAAGCGAATTAATACAGAGGCCGTTCCAAGTTGTTCTCCTTGTTGTAAACCTTGCTGCAAACCTTGCTGTAAACCTCTTTGTTCTCCTTGAGTAATTCCCTTTTGCAGGATATCTTGATAAATAACCGAACCTTCCATGAGTTCCTCCTGAAATAGTTCCCGATAAGACACGAGATTGTGCCTCTAATCAACCTGGACGTTTTTAGTTTTAACTGGAATATACAGTGAAAAACGTCCTTCTTTTTCATTGCTTTTTTGCCAGCTAATTCCCTCTGGATCTCTTTTTTTAGACCATTCAGAAAAATTGTTTTTGTATTTGCTTGCAGCAGATATAAATGTTTTTTTCTTCATCCCAAATCTTGTGGCAAGTTCAGATGAAGTTAAGCGCAGATCCTCAAAAGTAGATACATCCTCTGGTTGTTGCATTTCCTCTGCGGAGGATACCAACGAGTAAGAAGGCGTAGCTGTGGGTCCGTACTCATTCGTAGATTCAGAATTTTCTTGAGAATTCTGATTATCTTTCTCTAGAGGTGTAGGATCAACTTGGGGTTCTTGGCTCAAATCCGATTCAGTTGTATTGTCGGGCTGTAGCATATTGCCATTTTGGTTCGGCTGAACAGGAATAACCTCTTTCGGTCGTTCCGTTTTGTTTGGCTCGATAGATAGTTGGTTTAAATCCACCAGTCCTTGCTGCAAGTAATCAATTAAGGTATCCAGTTCTTCCCCCTTGTAGAACTGAAGCAGTTTCTCTGCTGCTTTCTTGGGGTTATCCATTCTGACCTGTTTGGAACGGTCTTTTATCTCCAACAAATTTTTAACGTAATCATTGAGTTCTCGGCTGTAAGTAGATTCTTTGTACTCATCTTCCGGAATTGGGTTAGTATCAATGTACTGACTTATCCGCAGCCCAATTAAATCTCGATTTTCAATGTACTCCCGCTCTTCAGCCGTTAGGTTGTCTGGATCTTTGATACTCCGTCCTAATTTGGCAGCAATATCTATGGCAATTAACTCTTTGTTGAGTAACTCATCAATAACCGGAATAGCTTGGGCTGCACGCTTGGCAGCACAAATCAGATCTGTTCGTATTCCCTGACGAGATTCGTCGATAAGCGTCCGAAAGAGGCGTTGAACTTCCGGGTCTGAGCTAAGAAGATTATCTACAGTTTCTATATCCGTTGCCAAACCATTGGGACGTTTAGCTGTAATGAAAGCCCGAAAATTCTCCGAATTAGTGCCTTTGGTATAACGACAGTAGTAAGGGGTTACCACTCCCTTACCTACATAGAAACATTCCCAAGCTTTGTTCTCAATAATTTCCTTAATGTATTGAGGAATTTTCAGGACAAAAGCGAAATCTTTGGCAATACCAGAAGCAATACTGTCAGATAGCAAAAAGGCTTTAGCTGCTTTGTCATGTTCATTTTCTGGAAGTCGATCTTCTTCAGAAACAACTTTTTCAATGACAGCTAAATCTGGTAGATTAGATTGACTTGGAGCGATTGTATTAAATTCATTATTCATCTTAGATTTCCTCCGTTCTTTTTCCTGTTTCACTAGCGGCAATACGTTCTAGCAACCATCGATAAATAGATTCCCAACCTTGATAACCGATATAGTCTTTACTAGAGAATCCATGTTTTGATTTAGCGCAATTATGAATTTCTTTGAGATGTTTTTTTCTTTCGTCGTCGCTGTCATTGGGATATAAAAGATAAGCTAATTGATTAACTTTTTTGTGCACCTTTTTCCTGGCATACTTTGCTTTTTCATCAGATAGCATGGTAGCATATTCCGAGGGAAATCCTAGTGGAATTTCTTCATTGGGAACCGGTTCTAAGGAAGGTTCTGAATTAATAGCTTCTCGATATTTTTCATGATAGAACTCGAAGAGATCGGGATCGTTCATAAGCTTGTGTGCTAAATGCGCTGGTGTTTTATGCCAGTCTCGAAAAAAGTCATTGTTCTCAACAAGCCATTCAGCAACTTTAGTGTATTCCGGCGAAATTTCCTCTCCATCAACAATTTGCGCTCCCATTTCTCCGGTTGAAGCAAGAGGAATAAAATTAGATAACGAGGAAGAGTTTGGCTTTTCATCCTCATTAGATTCTACCACCTTCTGATCATCATTTGGTGTTTTTGGCTCGTTAATTACATGCGCCACCTCATCAAGGACATCTATTGCTAATTGAATGAGTGTGGGATGAGCGGGAATTAGGGTTTCGACGGATTCAGGAGAATCTTGAGCGGGGAAAAGACGTAATAAACGCCCTAAATCTTGCATGAACGATAAAGGAGCGCAAACATTGGTGGCGTGAATTCGATATTTGAGACGGTTGATTGAAATACCTTCCCCCAGCATATTCACCCCAATAATCCAAGAACGGGCTCCAATTCCTGTTTCCGCTGCAAACTCTTCGATAAGTCGGCTTGAATCTTCTTTTAATTTGAAATTAGCACTGAAGTTAGAGTCATCGTCCTCTTTGGATACTACAATCAGCGCTTCCTCCCCCGTAAGACTTTTGATGCGCTTTTTCATTTCTTTTGCCGCTGAAATCTTGGGAACTCTGACGTAAGTAGCAGATTCGGCAAGTCCCTTAGCACGATCGCGTTTCATCCGCTTGTGCGCCCATAAAATAGCTTCTTTGACCCAATCACCATCTACAAAAATGGCGGTATTTAGTGCATCTCTTAATTTTTGTTCCGTTGTAGCGCTAGTAAACTTTTGCCCTTCATATTTAGCTTTATTGCGGATATATTTAAATTCTCCTTCTAAACTGACAAACGAAAAAGAAGGAATAATTTCATCTCGTAACGCATCGGCTAGAGTGTAGCGAAAATTAGGAACGCATTTGTAAGTATTTTCATCAACTGGTTCGTAAATTAACCAATTGCCTAGAATTCTGTTTTTGTCAGAACGGAAAGGAGTTCCAGAAGTCATTAGACGGTGAGATACCACCGAATCTGGGAAAGCTATCTTGCAGGCTTGTCCAAATGAAAGTTCGTGACTGGCATGATGAACTTCATCCAAAATTAGGAAAACTTTACCTGCAAAGCTTTTTTCTAGATCTTTTGCTAAATTTGGAGCATTTTGGGGTTTGGTCAACCATTGATAGCTAACCACCAAGCCTTGATAATACTGGTCTAAGAGTTGCTGGGGGTTTGGCAATCCTCCCAATCTATTATCAGTTCCCGAATAATAGAGATTTAAATCAAAAAGTTCACGAGCATCTCGAGCGTACTGTTTTCTGAGATGTTCTGATGGAGTCACCACAACAACAAATTTCCAATCTAGGATTGTTTGCAATGAAACGAAAACCAACAACGATCCACCTGTTTTTCCCGCTGATGTACAGGCTTCAAGCAAAAAGTTTTTCTTTTTGAGGGAGTCTGTCTGGTACTGTCGGACAAATCGTTCTTGCCAGTCTCTGGGCTGGAATCTATTGCTCATAGAGAATACCTCTCTGCTAAAATGGCGATACGTAGCTCCGAAGGAACTCAAACGTATCTCAATCGTATCCTAATTGTATCTCATTTGCATCCCATGGCAAGAACCAGTAAAGATAAAACCATTTCCATTCGACTGTCTCAAACCATGTTGGAAGCGTTAGATGCCCGCGCTGTCTTGGATGAAAAGGATAGAGCGCAAGTGATACGAGAAGCGATCTCTTCACATTTGGACATAAACAACGAAGTTGAGTCCCAAGTCAATTCTTTGAAGCAAAGTGTCACCAAGCTTGAAAGAGAGCATCAACAACAGAAGAAGAGTACCGAAGCCCTAGGAAAACGAATGGATGAAATGAGTCGTTTGCTCACCTATTGCATAGAACGCTTACCGTCAAGGAAAACTTAGAAAAGGTTCCGGGCGATCGCGATCACGCTTCCGCTCATCTGTTCAGCCAATGTTCGTCTAATTTTACTAACATCATCCCGATCACGGAGTGGCGCTGCGCGATCACAAGGGTAAAAGTTCCTCTTCTTTCGCCAGCGTAGCAGCCACCCGCACATTTTCTTCAGTTAACGGTGGATATTCTCTAACAATCTCTTCTAAGGTCAATTCTTGTGTCAAGTTATCCAGAATGACAGCCAGTGAGATTAAGCAAATTTGGTATTAACTCATTTTAGATTAAGTTGATAAATACTCTCTTAACCAACTAAGAAGTCACTTGACAATAACTATTAATTCCATTAACCAATGTTTTTTCTCTACTGCCAATTTTTTGCAACTTCTCCTTAGTTGACTTAGCAGTTTTCACTTCTTTAGCTTGTAAAGCCCTCACAAACTCTCTAGTTGCTTCAGCATGATGCCGATAAAGTTGAACGAATCCATCTTGATATTCTTGTAACTCTTCATCGGCAATTGTCAGCCCTTCCATCTCTTCTGCCACTGCGTCAAAAGTATCCGCTACTCCCAGAGCTTTTTGTTCGTCTTTCGTCTCGCTATTTTTGCTAGTTTCTTCATATATCTTATTGGTGACGGCAATAATTTGCTGGCATTGATATAATTGGGAATCAGCACAACTAACTGTTAATATGTTGAAACCAATCCCTAGGGACAGAAATACAGCAGTAATAGGAGTAGATTTAGAAAAGACTAATTTCATGAGCAGTTGACAGTTGATAGTGGATAGTTGATAGTGGATAGTTGATAGTGGATAGTTGATAGTTATACAGTAAGCTGACGGTTGTGCTTTCACTCAATACTAAACAGGAAAGAGACCGTTATATAAATATACCTCATTAATCAAAAAAAACGCTATAATATACAATAAAAAAAATGCTTATCCCCCTAAATCCCCCTTAATAAGGGGGACTTTTTCAACTTTCCCCTTATTAAGAAGTATTGGGATTGCTCCTCCCTTCG
>JH610586.1 GCA_000252485.1 Prochloron didemni P4-Papua_New_Guinea
GGTTGGGGGGGGATAAACCCATATAATTATATACTTTCATATATAGCAATTACTGTTAATTAATTATAGGGTTCCTTGGTCAATATGTACAGAATGATACCGGCCTATGAAAGTGTTTACTATTGAGTGAGAGCAACCGCAGGTTGCTGTATAACTATCAACTGTCCACTATCAACTGTCAACTCCTATATTAGCGAGCAATAAACCTTAGTCATGAGCGAAATTATAATTATTGGCGGCGGTATCATAGGCTTGGCCATGGCCGTAGATTTAAAACTGCGGGGCGCTTCCGTAACCGTCCTCAGCCGGGACTTCCAGCAAGCAGCCAGCCACGCAGCAGCAGGGATGCTCGCCCCCCAAGCAGAGGCTATTCCTCCGGGTCCCATGCTGGATTTGTGCCTCAGTTCCAGGCAATTATACCCGGAATGGATTGGCAAGCTGGAACGGCTCACGGGGGTGGAAACTGGTTATTGGCCCTGCGGCATTCTCGCTCCTCTCTATGAAGAACCTCTCAAGCCTAACATAGACTCTACAGCAGTTTGGTTGGATAAAACCGCCATTCAATACTATCAGCCCGGACTGGGTTCGGAGGTAGTGGGAGGCTGGTGGTACGGGGAAGACGCTCAAGTAGACAACCGCGCTCTCTTAAAATCCTTACTCCAAGCGGCCCAGGCTTTGGGAGTGGACTTACAAGAAGGAGTTGCGGTGGAAGCAATTCAACAACAAGGGGGCAAAGTTAGCTGCGTGAGAACTGCTAGAGGGGAATTACAAGCGGCTAAATACGTTCTCGCCACGGGTTCCTGGTCCAACAAAATATTTCCCCTGCCAGTGCGTCCGGTGAAAGGACAAATGCTTTCTCTGCGCATGCCTCATTTACCCCATCAGCCCTTGCCTTTAAGTCGGGTTATTTTCGCTCCGAAAACTTATCTCGTACCGAGGCGAGACGGTCGCTTAATTGTGGGGGCCACTGCAGAAGAGGTGGGTTGGACTCCCTACAATACTCCCTCTGGTATTAGCAGTTTGCTGCAACGAGCCATTCGCCTTTATCCAGAACTAGAACATTGGGCCATAGAGGAGTTTTGGTGGGGATTTCGACCCACTACCCCAGATGAGTTGCCAATTTTGGGAACTGGTCCCTGCGACAATTTAATTCTGGCTACGGGTCACTATCGCAATGGTATTTTATTGGCTCCCATCACAGCTTCTTTGCTGACAGATTTGATTCTAGACAACAAGTCCGACCCGCTCCTGACTCATTTTCGCTACGATCGCTTTTATCATCCACCCCAACAGTTAATCATGCCCACTCTCACTCCTCCTTCCCCCAGTTCCAATTTAATCCCCAGAAAAGAACAGCAAGACCAATTAACTATTGCGGGGCGCACTTTTCCTTCCCGTTTAATGACTGGGACGGGGAAATACAGCAGCATCCAGCAGATGCAGCAGAGTATTATAGCCAGCGGCAGCCATATCGTTACCGTGGCAGTGCGGCGAGTGCAAACCAAAGCCCCCGGACACGAGGGACTGGCAGAAGCCTTGGATTGGAGCAAAATCTGGATGCTGCCCAATACTGCCGGTTGCAAGACTGCAGAGGAAGCCGTGCGAGTGGCTCGCTTGGGACGGGAGATGGCCAAATTATTAGGACAGGAAGATAATAATTTCGTCAAGTTAGAGGTGATTCCCGATACCAAGTATTTATTACCGGACCCCATCGGCACTTTAGAGGCGGCGGAACAATTAATTAAAGAAGGATTTGCAGTTTTACCCTATATTAATGCGGACCCATTGTTAGCCAAGCGGTTAGAAGAGGCAGGATGCGTTACGGTAATGCCTTTGGGGTCTCCTATTGGTTCCGGGCAGGGAATTAAGAATGAGAGCAATATTCGCATTATTATAGAGGAGTGTAAAGTTCCCGTAGTTATAGATGCGGGTATCGGCAGTCCTTCCGAGGCAGCTTACGGCATGGAACTAGGTGCTGATGCTTTGTTGGTCAATAGCGCCATCGCCCTTGCCAAAGACCCGGTAGCCATGGCCCGGGCCATGGGGATGGCAACGGAAGCGGGGCGACTGGCTTATTTGGCGGGACGAATCCCGGTTAAAGAATATGCTACTGCTAGTTCTCCTTTGACGGGAACTATTAATTAATCGCAGAGGTTTGTAGGAGGCTCACAGGAGGTTCACAGGCAATTCGCCTGTGCCACAATTAACATATATTTCATCTCAATTAGACTGAAAAAATAGGAGAAAAGTTAGAGGCGATCTTAGCGTGCTGCGAAGCAGATCCCTGCGCGATCGCCAATAATCAATAATCTACTTTTTTCTTTTTCTATAGCGCTTCGCGCTGGTGTCGTTACATACTACGTTTTTTTTAATACACTGGCTGCATCACCTTTTTACAAAGCGAAAGGGGCATTTTTCTTGCACAAACTCTTAATTGTTCATTGTTAATTGTTCATTGCTCATTGCTATAGCTACTTTCGGATAAGTATTGGCAACCGATAATTTGGTTTAGAAGCATAAGGCTTGTGGTGGGCAATGCCCACCCTACAGACTTTTATCTTTCTTCACAATTTAATAGGTTATACCGTGGTTTGAGAAACCGGGTTTCTTTCCAAAGTTTTAGTATTAACCCTGAAAATAATAAGAGAAACCCGGTTTCTTGGCTTAAATCTAGAGGTAAAAAACCCAACAGCACCAAGTTGTGTTGGGTTTCGCTGTCGCTCAACCCAACCTACAGACTAGAAGTACTAACTACTTTAGTATAGTTTTAACAAATGATAAACAACAAACAACAAACAACAAATAACAAATAACAAACAACCAACAACAATTGGTTCTACGTTCCCAATGTGCCGTCCATGTTAAATGGTAAAATTCGCCGTTCCTACGTCCTCTGGCAAGAATTAAGACCCCCTTTGATTGCTATTGAATTAGCTATAGCGCTTCGCGCTGGTGTCGTTACATGCTACATTTTTATACAAAGGTGCTGCATCTGCTACATCACCTTTGTACAAAGCGAAAGGAGCATTTTTCTGCACGAACTCTTAATTGTTCATTGTTAATTGTTCATTGCTCATTGCTATAGCGGTAACGGAACGGAAGAAAGAGATAAAACTCCCTTATCTTTCTCGGAAGAAGGTAAAAGAACTAAACCGGGAAAGTTTTGGGTTTACGAGCAAATGATTCGCATTCCCTATTATGGTATTTACGAAGTTACAACGGGAAAATTGGCAGTGTATCACCTGCAAGATTTAAGCTATCAACAGTTAATACCTAATGAAAGAGGTCATTACCCCATTCCTCCTTTAGGTGTAGAGTTAGGATTGTGGCGAGGAACTTATCAGAACCAAACTCAATTGTGGTTACGGTGGTGGGACGAACAAGGAAATATCTTACTCATTGGGGAGGAACGAGTGGAACTGGAAAAACAACGAACGGAGCAAGAAAAACAGCGGGCTGAAAGAGCGGAACGACGAGCTAATCTTTTAGCAGCAAGACTTAAAGCAATGGGAGTAGATTTAGATGAGGAAGAATTAAAATAGAGCAATACGGGTAATGTGGTGAGTTGCGAACTTTCAGATTTGATGTTAGTATAGTTTTGACAAACAACAAACAACAAACAACAAACAACTTATTGATGTAGGTGCTGGCGGTTCTATTGAAGGAATGATTGCAGGGGTGGACCAAATCCTAGCTCTTGCCAATGAAGATACTAAGATAATTCCCGGTCACGGACCCTTGGCAACTCGAATGGAACTGCTAGAGTATCGTTATATGTTGGTCATAGTGAAGGAGAGAGTGGAAAAGGCGCTCGCCCTTGGCCAGTCCGCAAAAGAATTTATTGACAGCAATCCCACGGCAGACTTAGATAAGAAATGGGGTGAAGGATTTTTAAAGCCGGAGCAGTTCCTAGAAATAGTTTATAGCGACCTCAGTAATTAACAATTTTTCTATAGACAATCAATAATCAACAATGAGTAACGAACAAAATATACTGGCCTATGAACGTGTTTAGTATTAAGTGAGAGCAACCAACCGGTTATTCTATAACTCGACCGAATCTGAAAATTGACAACAAGCTAAAACCCAAGAGTAACAAGGCGAGTCTAGTTTCTGACATTTTTTGCGGAGACATTCGTCACGAATTAAATTTTGAATTTTGAATTTTGAATTTTGAATTCGACGGTCGGGAGCTATCAACTGTTAACTATCAACTGATATATCATGTGATTTACCTTTTAATTATCAACTACCACAGTACTAACCTAATTACTCGCTTGCTCCAATCTCTTCCTCCTGAAGAAAAGATTGACTATGAAGTTGTAATTGTGAACAACTCACCACAAGATCTATCCCTACAACAACTTAAAGGAGTAACCATTATTGAAGCTAAGGATAATCTTGGCTTTGGTGGAGGCTGCAATTTAGGACTAAACTGGATTTATGAGAGAGATAAGAAGGCGATCACGAAGGGATCCGCGGAGCGGTGCGCCTGGTTGCTCAACCCAGACACTTATTTACCTGCTAATACTCTAGAAAAGGTTCCCCAGTGTTTTGCTCGTAACCCACAACTCTCCCTCCTGGGTACTGTTATTTACACCGAAAATGGGGATATTTGGTTTGCTGGCGGTCGCTTTCTTCCCCACCTCGGTGCTATCTTTTCTGCTCCTAGTTTGCTTGCAGAACATCCAGAAACAGAAGAATTAATCCCTTGCGACTGGATTAGCGGTTGCAGTCTCCTGATTAACCTCGATCGCTTTTCATCTTGCCCTCAATTTGACCCCGCTTATTTTCTCTACTACGAAGATTTCGATTTCTGTCGCCGTTATGCCAGTCAGGGACACGAACTTGCCATTACCAGGGAACTAGCTATAATACACCAGCCTTCTTCTATTACTAACCGAAATATTGCCAAGAAAATAGAACACAGTACCTATAGCTATCTCTTAACTCTGCAAAAATATACCAATCCAGTTATTTTTCTTCTTCGGTTTCTTCGTCTCAGTCTTCATGGTTTTTTGATTTTACCTTTGAAACCTCAAGTGTCTTTTGGTAAACTAGCCGGGATATCTAGTTATTTAACTAGTTATTTCAAACACAGAATTACTGGTTAACGCCAAACCTATTAATCGATGTTGAAAGTTTTAGTAGATGCTACCCCCATCGCTCCCAGACCTAGCGGAATCGGTATTTATGCCATTAATTTAATTATAGCTCTGATTGCCCTGCAAAATAAAGAAAATTTTCAGTTAGAAATTTACTACCAGCCTCGTCTCAAACAATGGATTGTTGGCAATTTATCCCTACCCCATATTATACCCCAAAATGTCCCCATTCATCTTCTGCCCCTACCTGTAACTCTGACAAATTTATTGGCGAGAATACCCAATAATCTCATTACTTCTTATGGGGAGGGTTATTTACAACAGCCAGATTTAGTTCACGGAACGGACCACTTTGTTTATCCCTGTCGCCATAGTTTCAAGGTGATGACTATTCACGACCTCAGCTTTATCAAATATCCAGCTTATGCTAGTTGGATTGTGAGGAATACTTATTACCAAAGGTTGAAACAATGCTTGCAATGGACTGATTTAGTGCTGACTGTTTCTGAAAGCTCGAAAAGAGATATTGTTGAGTATCTAGATGTAGCACCAAAGCGAATTTATATTACTCCTCAAGCCAGTCGTTATAGTTGGGGATATCTTAATCAGAACCTCAAAGAAAAATTAGCTAAGTCCAGTAGCTACGATTTCTCTCAACCTTATCTTTTGTTTGTCAGTACTATAGAACCAAGAAAAAATATTCTCAATCTGCTCCAAGCTTTTAATTACCTGAAAAGTCAAGCTAAAATTGAACATCGACTGGTTCTGATCGGTCAAAAAGGATTGGAATATAAATCTATATTTGCCGCCATTGAAGCTTCTCCTTGGCGGGAATACATTCACCATCTTGACTATTTGTCCGATGAATTAGTAGCTTTGTTTTATTCAGAAGCTGACCTGTTCGTTTATCCTTCTTATTATGAAGGTTTTGGTCTTCCCGTTCTGGAAGCCATGAGTTTAGGCGCTCCCGTTGTGGCGGCCAATACTTCTTCCCTTCCAGAAGTTGCTGGAGATGCGGCTTTGTTAGTAGATCCAAAAGATTGGCAGGCACTAGCAGATGCTATTATGAAAATACTTGACGATGGGTCATTTCGTTCTCAACTTATTCAGAAGGGAAAAGAGCGATCGAAACTATTTTCTTGGGAAAGAACTGCTAGAGAAACTCTCAATGCTTATCAATCCTTATTCAACAAAAAATTATAACTATATAGTTTTTTATAATTATAACAAACTCCGTGGGATAGCCCTCTGGGCTGTCCACTTTAAGATTGTAGGGTGGGCATCGCCCACCAAAACCCAACATAAATCATCAGCGCAGAAACCGGGTTTCTAGTATTACTTGCTATCTTCCCTATTCCCTCTTCTTCTCAATTGAGGGAAACACTTATAGACTTTTTTAGCAAACCCTATTTACATTCTCACACTTGTTATCTTTCTAAATCCCTAGGTTTAATTCAATTTAGCAGCTATTCTGAGCCTTCCATGAACAAACCGCTTAAGTTTCTCATTTGTACTATTTTAGGATTGCTTCTATCCCTCTACAAAGCAATCGAAGTTATTGAATAGTTGAGAGCTCCTGACGGAGAATTCAAAATTAAAAATTAAAAATTCAAAATGAAGAATTGACGAATGTCTCCGCAAAAAATGGCAGAAACTTCAACAGCCTTATCCCTCTTGGGTTTTAGCTTGTTGTCAATTTTCAGATTCGGTCGAGTTGATACTTTACAGTTGATATAGCACTACGCATTTAGGTTAGGACATTAATAAAGCCTGAAACTCAGTCATAGCGTATTTTTGAATTGCGCGTAGCGCTATAGCTCCAGATTCGCGCTCCACGCTCCTAAATAAAAAAGACTATGATTTTTTTGATTCAATGAGTACTATGACTTTTCAATTCCACAGAATCATAGTCATCATGATAATCACGAAATCATAGCAAAAAATGAGAAACTTTTCCAGAGGGCCTTGTCGCACTGAGCGATTGTGTGCTATCATAGCGAAATGGGGTGTTTCAGACAAAACCGGATCTTTGTTTTTGTTTCGATTGTGCCCCTGAACTCTCATTAGAAGAATAAGTAGTGTCGATAAAATAGTCAA
>JH610587.1 GCA_000252485.1 Prochloron didemni P4-Papua_New_Guinea
TAACCAACAACCAACACTTCGGCTACCCTTCGACGACCCTCTGGGCACGCGCTCAGTGCAGGCAACCAACAACCAAAAACAATGTTTCTAAATCGAGTTCGCGTTCCTGATTTCCGAGTTCTCAAAGATGTGGATATTACTTTTGAGAAAGAATTTCGTCGTTCTATTTTTCCCCTGGGCAGTCTAAATGGGGGTGGGAAAAGCACTCTGTTGCAATTGATTTTTGTTTTATTACACTGTTCCACTAAAGAAGAGCGTTGGCCTTTTTTGCAGAATATGCTCTCTGGATTTGAGATTAGAGAAAATGCTGATAAACGAGTTTTGGCAATCTTCAATATTATTGATGGAGGTATGAATGTAGAACTTGAATTTTTTGTACGACAGTATTCTTGGATTAAAACAATAATGAATGCGGTTAAATTAGAAGATTATTTTAATATAAAAGAACGTTTTTTCGGAGTCGAGAAATATGTAATGTTTTCGAGCATTAAAAAACGTTTGGAAAATTACACTAGAGAAATAGAAACTTCCAATATAAATATAAATGAAAATATATATGAGGGGTTCTTTGAAGAATATAATTTTATGTTGAGTCTTGTTAAACACGTAAATAAATATCTGGAGCAAAAAAATTTGATATATATAATTGAAGATACTTTTAATATAGGTTTTGAAGATATTTCTAATATAGATGAATCAAAGGTCGATGAAAGAAAAGTTGTATTGTGTAAGTTTAACAACCTGGAGATAGCCCAAGCGGAATCCTTTCTAAAGAAAGTATCTGATAAAATTATTCTTGCTGCTCCTTCTACACAAGTTTTTCTATTTTTTTCAGGGACCAATAGAAAAAAATTATTTGAGCAAAATGGTGATTCTTATTCTTCTAGTATTCTAGAAGCTAGATCGCAATTATCAGGTTTATTCACTTACGATTTTTTGGCAATAAATTACGTTATAGAAATTTTGAGAAGAGCGATGAATAGTGACATGGTAAAAGTGGCAGACACTGGAGAATATGGAAACTCTTTTCAAGAACTATTAAGTGAAATCAACTTGGTTTTACCGAATATGAAATTGAGTTTGCGTCCTGATTTATCGGGAGTGACTTTTAAAATACAGACAGATAATGAAGTCATAGAGGTAGAACCAGAAGATTTGAGTCATGGAGAACTGAAACGATTGAGTATTTACATGTGGCTCAAACATAATAATATAGAAGATGCTATCGTTCTCATGGATGAACTCGAAAATGCTTTTCATCCAGATTGGCAATCTCAAATTATTCGGGATTTAATTGAATGGACTCCAACCAATCAATATATTATCGCTACTCATTCCTATGAATTGTGTGAAGCTGTTCCTCCCGCTTACGTCAAAGAATTAGAACCAAAATTGCTGCCCCGCCAATAAAATCTAATAAAGAGAATTTAATCCAAAGATGTGCTTAAGTGAAAAACAACTAATCAAACATTGTGAGAAAATTAGAAACTCCCGTAGAATCAAAAATAATGTTGTTGTCTTGTGTGAAGGAGAGATAAAGGATTCTAAAAGAACAAGTAAAGCATATAAAAACATGGAGAAAATGCCAGATGCTAATTTCTATAAAGAATGCGTTCCTACTTGGTGGACAGGAAAAAAACCTGCATTTTTCAATTGCGGTGGTTGGTCCGATGTGGTAAAAACATATTTCAAGTTATTAGAGTTACACGAAAAGGAAAAGTTGGCTGAAAACCAAGACCCTGAAGAACGTTCTAATTTTGATGACCCCAACAAGCTTTTTGCTATTATAGACTTGGACCTGCAAAATAAGAAAATAGATGGTTATAATTTTACGGATTCAGAAGAAGTATTTAAAGATTTGTATCGAGGAATTCACTTTAATCAAGAAAATGGGAGCAAACATTTTATTTTTGTCACTGGTTTGATTCATAAAGAAGCTTATTTTTTCCTTCCAGAACTCCAGCATATATTTGAGAATCCACCTATATCTAAACAAAATATAGTTGAATGTTTAACTTATCAAAACCAATCAATAAGTTGGGAAAATATATATTTAGATATGTGTGATGGACTTGGCAAATCTAGGGATTTAGAGCAAAATTTCTCTAAAGCAGCGGCAAGGGTTAATTATTGTGCTAACCTAGATTGTAGGGCAGTAGATCGGCTTCAGTCTAGTTGGCGCAAAGAGTTTGTCAACTGTCAAGAGAAAGAAAAGAAAGAAAAGTTGATTTTTGCTTTATTACGACTTGCGAAAGCAAAAGATTACTGGAAGGAAATTAAGCCGGTAACAGCAGAAGAATTTACTGAGGAGGAGTGCAGAGTTTATCGAGAAGACCTTGTATTAGAAATAGGCAGGTTCTATGCCCAACAAACGGATTCTAAATATCATCTTCCATCTTTATTCACTAGTATATATGAGAGAACTTACGGAAAAGATAATGTTTAGTTGTTTTTAATTTAACCAACAGCACGGGTTATTGTGTTCGGCGATAGTCGAAGGGTTTCGCTATCGGGAAACCCAACCTACAATTGTTTATAACTCTTAGGCAGCCCAGAGGGCTACCCCACGATTGACTTTCTACGTGTTTAGCCACAAACAACTACTTTTGACCACACCACAGGCAAGATGCCTGTGCCACAATGAATACAGATGATTTATTTGTTGGAGCAAGGATAAATGGATTATTAGCTTCTGGATGGATTGGGTATAGTATTATTTTGATAGCTATTCCTTAATCTATCCGTATTCATCTGCGTTCATCTGCGTTCATCTGCGGTTAAAATAAAAAATAACCAACACTTCGGCTACGCGGTCCCTGAGCGAAGTCGAAGGGCAGTGCAGGCAACCAACAACCAAAAACAATGTTTCTAAATCGGGTTCGCGTTCCTAATTTCCGAGTTCTCAAAGATGTGGATATTACTTTTGAGAAAGAATTTAATCGTTCTATTTTTCCTCTCGGTAGTCAAAATGGGGGTGGGAAAAGTACCCTGTTGCAATTGATTTTTGTTTTATTACACTGTTCGAGTAAAGAAGAGCGGTTGGCTTTTTTGCAAAATATACTTTCTGGGTTTAACATGGAAAAAAATACAGATGAAAGCTGTTTGGCCATTTTTACTATTCTTGATGGAGATAAAAATGTAGAACTGGAGTTTTTTGTTAAAAGAAATTCTTGGTTTTTTACTAACCTAACTAAAATGAAATTAGATAAATATAATAATTTGTCGCAAATTAACAGAGAATTAAAATGGTTATCTACTAATTTCAATAGTCTAAAATTAGAGGAGAGAATGATACAACAACGTGAAATAAAAAAATCGTTTGTGACTTTTGTAGAAAAAGTCAATGAATATCTAAACCAAAATGGTATTTTCTATGTAACTGAATACCAACCGCCAAGTCAACAAGAAGAAAATGTTTTGCTATGTAAGATAACAAACCTAGAGTTAGCAAAAACAAAATCTTTTTTAGACAGGTTATCTGAGAAAATTTTTCTGGCAGCTCCTTCTACCCAAATTTTTCTTTTTCTTTCTGAGCAAAATAGAAAACTCTTGTTTAAACAAAACGAACAAAATAAGCAAAATAATAATTCTTATTCATCTAGTATTGTAGAGGCACAATCGAAATTAATAGGTCTATTTGCTTATGATTTTTTGGCGGTTAATTTTATCATGGAAATGTTAAAAAACGCTATGTCAATGGATATAAATGCAATAGCAGAAACTGAAGAATATGGAAATCATTGTAAAGATTTGTTGAATAATATCAATTATATTTTAAGTAGCGCAAAGTTGAGCGTGCTGCCCGATTTTTCTGGAGTTAAATTTATAATAAAAAGAGATAATCAAATTGTAGAGCTAAATCCAGAAGATTTTAGTCATGGGGAACTGAAACGATTGAGTATTTACATCTGGCTCAAATATCGTAAAATAGAAGATGGAATTGTTCTAATCG
Organism: Prochloron didemni P4-Papua_New_Guinea; assembly: GCA_000252485.1. Classification (GTDB taxonomy): domain Bacteria; phylum Cyanobacteriota; class Cyanobacteriia; order Cyanobacteriales; family Prochloraceae; genus Prochloron; species Prochloron didemni. Next base: position 3,953 of record JH610587.1, read on the forward strand.
ATGAAATTGAAAATGCCTTCCATCCAGATTGGCAATATGAAATTATTCGAGATTTGTTAGAATGGACACCGACTAATCAGTATATCCTAGCTACTCATTCCTATGAGTTGTGTACGGCGCTTACCCCAGGTCACGTGAAACAATTGGAACCAAAATTGTTACCTCAAAAATAAGATCTAATATCAAATCTGAAAATGTTTGCTATCCCCCTAAATCCCCCTTACCAAAGGGGGACTTTTAACATATAAGTGTTGCCCTATCCGTAAAAGCTCTCGAACTTTTATTGTATCTGTAGCATTCTTTTTCGGATTTCATATAATTGATAAACTTAATAAAACATGGGACTAAGTGAAAGAGAACTAGAAACGCATTGCGACAAAATTATAAATCCTTACGTAACCAAGCAAAAAATTATTGTCTTGTGTGAAGGAAATATCGATCCAGGGAAAAGAACAGTTCAAGCATATAAGAAAAAACCCAGACTACCTGATGCTAGCTTCTATGACGCATGCGTTCCTAATTGGTGGAGGGAAAACAGACCAGTGTTTTTTAACTGCGGCGATCACGAAGTGGCGCTGCGCGATCGCCAAGATGTTGTATAGCAATGAGCAATGAACAATTAACAATGAACAATATTACGACTTGCCAAAGCAAAGCAATACTGGAAGGAAATTAAACCACCAGAGGAATGGACTATGCCTTCAGATAGATATAGAGAGCAATTTATATCAAATCTGAAAATGTTTGCTACAGATACAATAATTAGTAAAAGCTTTAACGTTGGATCCCCCCCAGCCCCCCTTAATAAGGGGGGAGCCTGGAAAGTCCCCCTTTTTAAGGGGGATTT
>JH610588.1 GCA_000252485.1 Prochloron didemni P4-Papua_New_Guinea
ATTTAATCTCTCCTGTGAAAACTGACGAACTCTCTACCGCTTATTTCTCCAAGTCCCTTCCCTATTCTTTGCCCTCATGGGTCAGTCTTCAACTGGGGGCTACACTTTCAGATCCATTGAACTGAAACAAACAGCCTTTAGGATTGATGGTGTCTTCTTCCCACCATCAAACTCTCCCAATCTACCTCTCTACTTTGTTGAAGCCCAGATGCAAAAAGACGAAGAACTCTACCATCGTCTCTTTGCTGAAATCTTTCTCGAACTCAAACAAAATCCTACCATTACCCAATGGCAAGCCGTTGTTATCTTTCCCCGACGTAGTTTAGAACCAGAAGAAACCACAGCTTTTCAATCCCTGCTTAATAGTCCTCAAGTTCGGCGTTTCTACTTGGATGAGTTGAGGGAGGAAGAGAACTCCATAGAGTTGGGATTGCTCAAATTAGTAGTTGCATCTCAAAAACAGGCTTTGGTTCAAGCCCAACAACTGTTGCAACTTGTAGAAGCACCAAGCCCCGCACCCCAACCAATTCCACTACCCACATCGGTAATAATAGAATTAATCGTCACTATGATGGTTTATAAATTCCCTCAGTTGAGTCGTCAGGAGATTACCCGCATGTTAGAAATTGCTGCCTCCCATAAAGAAACTAGAGTCTACCAAGAAGGTCTGGAAGATGGAAAGCGATATCTTTGAGATCCGCGGAGCGGTGC
>JH610589.1 GCA_000252485.1 Prochloron didemni P4-Papua_New_Guinea
GGGGGCAGGAAACCTCCGAAGGGGTCTTCTACTATTTCTCCCGTTTCAGGAGAGATGGTAGTTAGAGTCCAGAAAGCTTCCCCCTTGGCGATGTCAATGCCTGCGAATACGTCCACGAAGAAACCGTCGGACTGGGTGAGGTCCAGCCTGGAGCTGTAGAAAGAGCGATTTTCCGGTACTTCAAACACTAAGTCCCCCCAACCAAAATTTCCTAGACGGAAGGTGCGCCAGTCTAAATCCCCATCTAAGGGATGGGTGATGACAACCTCTTGAGCTGGTGCGGTGGCAGTTTCTTGATTCTCGAAGCGAATGGTATAGGGGAGGGTTGCGGCTGCGCTGACCCAGTTTTCTTCTCCAAATCCCCCTGGTCCCACAATGTCGTTGGGGTCACTGGAGGTGATAATGGGAATTGACCAGTTGTTGTCTGGTGGTTGACTGGGAGGCAAGAAACCGTTTGGTGGATCGTCTGGTGGATCGTCACACTGCTCCCCTGGTTCGCACACATCTTCCACGTTTATTTCCAATAAAGACTCTTCTTCTGAGCCAATCATGATTCCTGAGAAATCCAGGAAGTTCAATTTAACTTTTATGTCGTGACTCTTTTGTGCTTCGTAGTCCAGCAAATCCCCATTGGCAACAATCAGTTTATCACCCTTTATACGAAAGCGCCCGCCAGCATCGTCAGTTAATTCAAATAAATGGCGGCGGGATTGATTAGTAATCAGGTTCCCTATAACAGTACCGTTAGGACTGTTTTCCTCAACAGAATTGTCCGACAGGGTAATTTTAGTTTCATGTACATCCCAGATAAGTGGGCCACCTTCTCGGCCATCTACATATGATCCTGGATTGATAATGGCTTCCCAATCTACAGTTTTGTAATCTTCGCAATCTGATTGCCCGTCGCAATCATTATGGTCTTTAATTGTTTGACTGTCATCTAATACCTTAGTTAGAAATCGGTGGGCATAAGCGTGATTGGAATCCGGATTATTTGAAAAACCAGGGTGGTAAAAGGATACACTACCATTGTCAGAGCGTATAGGATTGACATATAAATCCAAGTTTCCCAGGACATATTCATAGCCTAACAAAGTTGATGTGTGAACAGCAATAACCTTGTCTGCATCATCAGGATCTAATCGTAGATCTGGATTCTGACCTTCAAGAAAAGGACCAGCAGGATCTAGACCAACGATTGTACCAATTTTGCTATTTTTGCTATTTGTACTATCTATCAGGTTGTTATATTCCGTAGCTGCATCTCCAACAAGATGTGCGCCAAGACTATGACCTATCAAGGTGATTGAACCTGTTAAATTTTGCTTTTGAAGCCATTGTGCCACCTCATCCCCAACTCTTAGAGTATTTGTAGCCGCACTCTCATAAACCTTTTCTATGGGATTGAGGTATAAATTGTGATAATTTACAGCATTACGCTTTGCACCTTCTCGCCAATCAACGGCTACTACATTGACATTGGTACCGATTTGGTTATTATCCCGGATTTCTTCGCTTACCCTTTTTACTGCGTCCCCTTCAGCATTATCAGTAAAGCCATGAGTAACCAAATATGTAGGTTGACTGCTGTCAAAACTACCATTTAAAACCCGAAAATCAACTTTCACATCTTGTACGGGTATTGTAATTTCTATTGCTTCAACCTTTGTGGTATCGGTTCGATCCAGCACAATAGTATAAGAATCTGGCTGTTGGTCATCTTCATAATCCAAAGCCAGATCCTTTGCCAAAACCAACCGATTGTCCCCTTCGATTTTGAAAATACCCTCCGGATTTGTTGTTAGTTGGACCGGGCGAGACTCATACCCTCTTCTTGGTCCCCCGTATTGCAATATATTCCCAACCACATCCCCTGGCTGCAAAAAACCTTCATATAAGGAGCCACGAAGAACGAAAGAACCACGCCGAGGAGCAGCCGCCTGCAAATCAGTCAACTCGTCCCCCACCTCAACGGACTCATCCTCAGGAGTAAAAGCGGCAAAAGCAGCAGCCCCCAATAAATCCTCTACAGAAAAAGATAAATAATCCTCCTGGGAAGGAACATAAGAAGCTCGCCTCAACTCCGATTCTTGCAACTGCAACCAGCTCTGTTGCAGGGCCAGCAAATTAGACTGCAGCTCCCCTACAGTCTCCCCTACAACTTCCCGGAAAACCTCTGCCGACCCAAGGGCTAACTCCTCGGGAAACCTTGCAACATATCCATCCCAATTTAAAGGAGTATCTGGTTCCTGGAAAGTAGTCAAGCTGAAATCCAGAGCTGCAGTAGCTTGGGTATATACCGTCAGGGAACCGGTAGCGCCTGGAGGCAAAACCCCAAAAACATCCTGAGAGTCTTGTAACAACAATTCCAAATGAGTCTCATGCCCCAGTTCCCCGGGACTCAAGGCTAAGGGCGCTCCTGACTGAGACACCAACAGAGCTAGAGGACTGGCAAGGTCGATGTTCCCTTGATTGGCATACTGAATGGTCATGGGGATAATGGTTCCGGGTCTGGTAGCGGCAGGATAGGAAACATCCACCACCAAATCCGCACTTCCCCCGGTTTCCACGGTAAAGCCATCTTCTAAAACAGCTGTTTCTCCGGTACTCCGGGAAGCTACTACGTCGTAAACCCCTGGGGACATACCAGTGAGGTCAAAAGTAGCAAACAATCGAGAGGGATCTAGCCAATCTAAACGACTGGCTAACAATTCCTCTCCTTCTGTCACCAGGCTAACTTCTGTTAGACCATCGAATTTAGCTCCTAAAATCTCTATGGTCACGGTACCAGCATTGCCGCCACTATTTCTGGATAGGGAACTAATGTCAAAATCCAATACAGCAGCTTCTAGCTGAACGGTTTGAGGGGAACTAACAGGGTCACCGTAGGCTAAGAGGTAGTAAGTCCCGGCTTGGGTGAAAGGAATCACTACCTCTTGGTCGGGAGCAAAAGCGCGGTTAAAACCAACATGGAAGTTGCTGCGACTGGGAACGTCTCCATAACGGACGTATAACTCGTTGGCTGCTGTAGACGACTGGCTATCCAAGCTGAAGCGTAAGGTCTCTCCTGCTTCCACCGCCACGGAATAGTAAAGAGATTGCTCCTGAGCAAGGGTATTAGTAACACTTTCTCCTAGGGTTAAAGGGGGAACATCCACCGAAAACTGTTGAGTGGAAACAGCCAGATTATTCTCCTCATCTGTTTCCAACACCAGGTTAGTAATATCGCTGCGGAGGATAAGATG
>JH610590.1 GCA_000252485.1 Prochloron didemni P4-Papua_New_Guinea
TGTGCAACGCCCGGTTTACCTACATTATATGCTAAAAATGAGATTTTGTCGAGTAGCGCATTTGTTCTGGCGAAACTCGCTTGCTCCCTCTGGTTTCAACCTGAGCCAGATGATCGCGATAGATCCAAATATAGGCGGTTGTTTTGCCGGTAGCAAATTACGTCCGTGGGATGCGATATTAGTAAGGTAGCTCTGGCGCATGTATTTCGATTATTGAAACATCTTTTTCGTTTAGCGAACGGCCAACTTTTATTTGCATTTCGTTTAAAGCGGCGTTAAATGCTTGCAGCTCGCAACTTAGCACGCCTAAAATCGCAATCGTATTCTTATCTGCAGAGCGAATAAAGTCTAGTATTTCCCGATATATGGGGCAGCTCGAAAAAAAGATTTTTTGTTTTTTCGCAATCAGGTAATGTTTTGAAAAGCGAGGTGATTTATTTTTGTTGGATAAAATCTCCCTCCCGCAAGCGATCAATATAAGATTATAAAGCCTCGATGCACGTTCCTCAGACAAACCCAGCCGTGTCATGTTAGCAAAATACAAATTCAAATCAAGGTTTGTTTCTGTGAGGATGATAAAAGCTGCTTCGACTTGTTCCTTGCGATTTAAATCCATTTTTAACATACCTCCTTGTCGCGATCTATCTTCGCAAATAAGCGTATTTATTGTACTGCGTTGATATCAAAGTATCGGGTATGCTGCTCTATTATACAACGCTAAAGTTTTTTTGTTCCATATTAGCAACGAATAACTAAAAAATACTTAGTTATTTAGCCTGGCATACTAAACAACTAAAATGAATGCTTAACAAATTAGCGATGCGAGATATTTATCTCTTTCCTATTTAGCTCGACAAAACAATCTGGTCGAATTCGCTTAAATTCTCTGAGAATAGGTTGTAGCCCCCTTCGCTTATCTTCTATACACAACTTTTTTAACTTTATCTCCTTGGCCAAATTCATAATCGATTTTTCGGTTAACGACGTATTCATAAACGTTATTGCTTCGACATCCTTCAACCCATCGGAAGATTGCAGGGAAGCCAACACTCGATCTTCGACATCTGTCCCTATCATACACAAAAACGAATCCGCTGCGAGGTTTGCGGCGAAACTCTTATCCTTTACAAAATGAAACTTTAGTTTATGTTTTATTTTTGAAATTGCATCGAAATAGCCGTTTTTAATATTTATAGATCGAACTTTTCCCTTTTCTGTAAACTCCAGCTTAACCCTAAAAGAATTCCGAGCTACCAGTTCTAACCGAGATAAAAGCCCGGTGGGAAACCATCCAAATCCTTGGCTAAGCCCCTCTTCAAAAGAAACCACCTCACTTATCTGGCCCGAGCCATACCAACAAGCTTTCGCGACAAAGGAACCATCTTTGTACAGCCGTTCGCATTCGCAACAATCACCAACGAAAGAATATGCTACCCCAGAAAATCTCTCGTCTCGATACAAGAATGTAGACCATTCGCCCTCGCACTCCGGATACTCTGAGATGAGATAATCCGGTGAGGCGAGATAATCCCGATCGACCGAACTAAGAGTTTTGTTAGATAAAAAATATTTACTTTCATATAAATTTGCTTCAATTCCTTCGTCGTAAACAACTGCTTTACATACTCCTCTTTCAGACAAATAAAAAGCTACACCTGTAAATAGTTTTCCATTGAAGGTTTTGAGACCATCTATGGAAACCAATTTGTTCGCTTTGATTCTAAGCATTTGTGCTTCTTCGCCTCTTCCGAGTTCCATCTCCGATCCTTCCGGTTACAACATGCACTTGATAAGGAATTATACCAGAACAGTTGGCACACGCTGGAAAAACATCGCCTTGTCCTTGAGTCTGTTTGACCTTATAGGTTGCTACGTGAAGCTGTTCATAGATCTCGCGTGGATCCTTTACACCGTCAAAATCGCCGATTTTGTTTAGAGAATGGTTAAATGCTAAAACTTCGGCATGCAGGCCAGGTAGACCATCTAGATAAAGAAATCCCCCTGAGTTTTCGCCTATATATTCTCGAATCAAACTTTCAGTCACGGAATTTAAAGGATTATTTCTTTCTCCGTATTGCTCTTTTACATGATCGATATACGACTCCAGATTTTGAACCTCAAAACGTCCTCGGCTTGTGGCTCCGATTCCAGGAACATCCGTTATCTTATCGGGAGTAATATTTGTAAACGCCGGGCCAATTTCACCCGTTTTGATGTTGCCGGATCTGGCAACCGCAACCTTTTTGTGTAGATCTGCCTTGGCGTCTATGATTTCTTTCGCATCCCCTTGCACCATCGAGCTCACCCACTCGGCAAAGCTTATTTCGTCTGTTCTTGGGCTTTTTAAAGAGGATGTAGTTCTTCGTCTTTTTCGACCATTGCGTTGTATAGTCTTAGATTTGCTCGCTGAGGTGATAGCCAGATCTGGCTTGTCCACTTGCCGCTGTACTATCAGTTCATTTTGTTCGTCTTGAGCTTGAATCGACTGATGTTTAATGGTAAGACTTTGAACTGGTGCGTTAATCCGGTTCACTACTTGCGATGCTACTCTGTCAGCTTCTTGCTCATATTTGTCACCCGCTTGACTAATAGTTAGTTTTGCCTGTACTGGCATAATTGCTCGTTGCCCCATCACATCCGCCTCACGCTCCAACCCCCGATCGCCATTCACCCCATACCCATTCACCTCCATCGTCGGTCTCACCCGACCCTGCATTTGCTGCACTACATGCCACGATTCGTGGGGCAGATGCCGCTCCTGTCCCGGCGCCACCTCGATCGCCTGCCCCTGAGTATAAGCATGGGCATTGAGTTGGGCCGGTTTGGGCGAGTTGTAGTTTACTCGCACCCCTGATAGGTCAAAACCAGACAGGCTTTCTATTCCTTCCTTGAGGCTATCTGGCAACCCTGTCTTGTTTTCAGCTTTCTTTTCTTCCTCCCGGCGCTGGACTGGGGTTTCGCCATCCCTTTGGGCTAATGCCTGCAATAGGGAAGGATTAGCAGAGTAATTGCTTACTGGTATCTGCGTCAAGTCCAGTTTCATACCTGAGCGATCGCCTGCTGTAGATTCTGTTTGAGGTGTCAAAGTTTTAGCTGGTGGCTGACGCACTGCACTCCGTTGCAGTATCCAGCTGTCTGAGTCCTTCTGGGAGGACTCGTTGCTTCTGTGAAAATCATATTGACGAGTCATTTCTTTTCTATTTTCCTTTTCTCTATCCCACCCACAAGAATAGCGA
>JH610591.1 GCA_000252485.1 Prochloron didemni P4-Papua_New_Guinea
GCTGGAGCCTCAAAAATAACAAGGGCGAGGTAAAAGGTAGGATAGTTACGTTCGTTCCCTTGAATTAAAGCATATAACTGCGAAATGTTTTGGTTCAATTCTATGGCAACGCACAGCAGCAAGAGGTTGGTTTCCAACTGGGATAACTTCAATTGCTGTCTGAGTCTTACCAAGGCTGGTACCGGTTCGACTCTCTCTGTTGCTACCATCGTGCGTTCTGCTGCCGCTAGTTCAGCCGCTGTTGTCTCTCCTGTTTGAGCTTTCTGCTCCAAAAGGAGTACCAACCAACCTATGGCCGCTTTTAGGTAATAATTGTTATTTTTTTGGAATTTTTCTATATTATCATTCATTACCTAGAGGATTTTCTTGTTTCTTGTTAGGCTTGGGGTTTTTCTATATCAGGACTTAGCATTCGCCGGGTTTCTCTACCAAAAATATGGACTTAGCCGTTTTATACAGGTTAGAAACCCGGTTTCTTTGGTTATGTGCGTAAGTCCTATATATTATATATTTATCTTCTGCTCGTCTTTAAACTGAGGTGGCTGTTCCGTAAAGTCGATGGGGACGCTATCTACACCATCTACCCGCAAACGCACGACATAGGTTCCTGGAGGGACATTCTTGACATCGAAGGTCAGGCTGTTGCTTTGTTCTGTTCCTGCTGAAAATTGGTAAGGAATAGCCCGATCGCCCAGTAACAAAGCAACCTCTTGTCCTTCTTTCACCGGTGGGTTGCAGGTTAAGGTCAACTGGTCTACCCCATCGGGGTAAGTAATTTTTGTTACCTCTGGTACTAAAGGAAAAGTCATGGAGTTCGTCACCCGATCGCGATCGCCCTCCTTTACCTGTACTGTCACCGTGTAAAATCCAGCCAGCCATTGCTTACTCCCGTCAAGGGTTACCCCTATCTGGGTGTCCGAAACTTCTATTTTATCGAGTCCTGTATCGAGTACAATCGGATTTTCTAGATGGGGATGTGCGAACTCGACCGTCTCGCTGTTTTCCAGGTTATAACCCTCAAGAATCAAACCCTTCCCTACTGTAAAGTAAAATTCATTCGGTGGTAGTTTAACAGCTGTGAGGCTAGGCAAGGGCGGTATCGTACCTGTCTGAGAACCGGGACCCCGGTCGTCGAAACCGCGACGCAATACTGGCAGTGGGGTTTTCACTGAAATCTTGCTTTCTATCAATACTACAGATACTTTATAAGCAGCGGAAATGCGATATTGGGTTTGAAATGTTCCCCATAACTTCGAGAGCTCTTCCAAGGATAAGGTGATAGGCGTTACGCTAATGCGTTCCATCTGATTTTTGAGGTTACTATGCTCAAGCAGCGTTTTTTTTGGGTCCTCTAATAATCCCGATCCGTTTGCGATCGCCCTCTCAATATCTTGCGATCGGATTAAAGGGCGATCGTGCAAGACGCCCATGGCTACCCCGAGGATTTTATGGCTTTCAGTATCATCGTTCTCTTTTCCGTAAGCTGTAATCAAATAATATAGATTTAATGCTAAGGGCGGTTTACCTGTTTCCCCTGGTTTGACCTTAGTCGGCATATCTTGGTTGCGCCAGGCACTATTGGGGCTAGTTTGGTAAAGAAATATGTTAATTTGGTTGTTTTCCTGTCCTTCTTCCCGTGCTTTGTCAGGAGGTTTTGTTGTGACTATATCTACATCGCCGCTACCTAATTCTTGGGTTACGCCCTCCGTAATTAGGAAATCTAGCATTACAGTCACCCCAGCGATCGCCTGCGAGTTACTCATATTTTCCTTCCATCGCGCTGCTTGAGATATTCATCTAGGGAAAGCTTTGGTCTTGAAACAGTTGACTGCTTCCTACGGGATTGCTGAACTGGTTTTGCCGCTGATTTAGTTCCTCGCACTTCCACCTTACCTACAGTTACCTGGATAGTGGGTGTGGATGCCACGGGTGCTTTCCGTTCTTTTGCCAGCTTTGACTCTAATAATTGTAACAAATTGTTCCCTGTTTTATCATCTTCTAATTTTACTGGTCTGTCTGTCTCTGTTTTTCCCGTTTCTCCCCCTTTTTCTGTTAGTTCAATTACTGTTTCTGGTGCGAACTGACTCAACTTTTCTTCTCTTCTGGATGATAAATCTTTGACTTCTCTGTTGTTTGAGGCTGGACTTTCTAACTCTCTAACTCTCT
>JH610592.1 GCA_000252485.1 Prochloron didemni P4-Papua_New_Guinea
AAAATCTTCCTTGTGTCAACCCTATGTAATAAAATGTAACAAATAATTTGGAAGTTGGCAACATTTCTTAATCTTTTTTGTCAAAATTTCTTGATTTTTCGCTGAAAGTCTCACTGTGAAAGAACTAAGGCCGTAGAAGAACAGTTGCTGGTTCACTCCTATAGCAATGAGCAATGAACACTCTCGCGTAGCTCAGTGCAGGCAATTAACAATTAACAATTAAGAGGTTGATAAGAAAAATGCGCCTTTCGCTTTAGACAAAGGTGATACAGCCGATGCAGTACCTTTGTTAAAAAGATGTAGTATGTAAAGACACTTTAGGAGCGAAGCGCTATACATTGAACTACCAACTTACGAAAATAGAATGACTCTTACTGGCGATCGCCCCTCCTAATCCTCTTGTTGTTAAAGGGGGGAAGCACTGTTAAATGCTTCCCCCCAAAATGAAATGGTGTAAACTACTAGTTAGCTAAATAAGTTTTACTTATTGTTTGCCTTGCTCCCGTCGCGATAATTAGAGGGGAGT
>JH610593.1 GCA_000252485.1 Prochloron didemni P4-Papua_New_Guinea
CTACTAAATCCAAGTTTTCAGCTGCAAAATAACGCTGTAACTTGTAAATCAAAAACTTGCAAATATTGGTGTGTAAGTGTGTGGATGTTGGCATGGGTATTAATTTTCCTTTGACTAACTCGTATCTAACATCTGATTCTGGAACATATTCAAGATATTCTTGGAAAGTCAACAGATGTTCAATTTTCTGAGGTTCATCTACCGTTACCTCGGTTGGTTTCTTGACAGCTTGAATCATTATTTAACCTCCAAACGGGCTGGACATTGCACTGGCAGTTAACACGGTTTTGTCTGAAACACTTCCTTGAGGTATCATATCACAGAATCGTTCAGTGCGACAAGGCGAACAGGAGAAGTTTCTCATTTTTTGCTATGATTTCGTGATTATCATGATGACTATGATTCTGTGGAATTGAAAAGTCATAGTACTCATTGAATCAAAAAAATCATAGTCTTTTTTATTTGGGGGTGTGGAGCGCGAATGTGGGGTACAACTACAATTAGTACTTACGCAGAAACCGGGTTTCTCTACGAAAAATCTTAATTTGAGTCGTTTGATCCAGGTCAGAAACCGGGTTTCTAGGGCTATTTGCGTAAGTCCTAACAATAATACTCACTCTCTAACCTATCGATAGAGTAGCGATTTAGAATATTCCCCAAAAATCCAATTGCCTCCTGAGCATAATTGCTCACCCTCTAACCTATCGATAGAGTAGCAATTAAGAATATTCCCCAAAAATCTAATTGCCTCCTGAGCATAATTGCTCACCCTCTAACCTATCGATAGAGTAGCAATTTAGAATATTCCCCAAAAATCCAATTGCCTCCTGAGCATAATTGCTCACCCTCTAACCTATCCATAGAGTAGCAATTTAGAAAAGTAGTTGTTTGGAGCTTAATATGTAGGGCTTGCTAAATAACCAGAGAACCGATGCCAAATCAGGGTTTCAAGGTTTTTTCTGCAGCGTTTTGTGCAAGGTTATCCCATCCAGAGACTCAAAACCCTTGCATTTTACTGTGGCATAGGCTTCTAGCCTGTGAATATCTGCGGTTTATTCTTCTTAAAAATCTCGGCTGTTGGGTTTCGTTACCTCAACCCAACCTACGTTTTATAAACGAAAGTCCCCCTTTGACAAGGGGGATTTAGGGGGATAGTCCCCACTCAACAAATCCGAAATCCCCCGCAACAACTCTTCCTCCAAATAAGGCTTAGTAAAATAAGCCTTAGCCCCCAATTGTTTGGCCAACATTTGATATTGTTCCTCCTCATGACTAGTCATAATGGCCACAGAAACAACATCCTGAAAATCAGCCTTAATAGCCTTTAAAAACTCAAAACCATTCATTTCCGGCATATCCAAATCGGAAATAACCAAACGAACACCCTGGAACTGTTTTAACAAAGCCAAACCTTCCAATCCATTTTCCCCTTGCAACACCTCATACCCTTCCTTCTCCAAAGTGAGAGCCAAACTACGACGGAAACTAGAAGAATCATCCACTACTAACAAAACATCGGATTTACTCTGAGGTAATAGCTTCTCTCCCACTGTACCGGGTAATGACAATGGACCAGTACCCTCTACAATACCCTGATCTGCAACTTCCCTAAACTCCTCTTCTTCCCTACTCCCCACTAAGGCAGTGCCGTCAATCACCAAACTCAACCGACTGTTGCTCAAAATACTACAACCATAGACGTAGCTGGGAGGAATCAAGGCACTTCCTAAAGGTCGAATAGCCAGTTCCTTTTCCCCCAGCACCCCATCTACTTCCAAACCAAAGAAACCTTTCTTCCGTCGCAACAACAACACAGGATTGGCCACTTGATAACTCTCTTCTCCTCCCTTCGGCCTCATCTTCCGACCGTATTGTAACAAGTCTGCTAGCCGTCGCACGGGTACGGTATACTTCCCCGTCTCGCCCTGCCAATGCAAAACTTTGCCACCTCCAAACATCTCTATTTCCCTTTCTTGGGGCAGCAGAATTTTCTCTATTGCCGAGGGTAACAAGGCATATACCATCCCTCCGGCTTCACACACCATTAACTTGGCAATACTGAGGGTAAGAGGATAGGAAAGAGAAAAGGTGGTTCCCTCTCCCGATGTAGATTCAATGGCGATGCTTCCCTTCAATGCTTCTAACTGAGAACGCACCACATCTAAACCCACACCCCTTCCCGACAGTTCGCTCACTTGAGAGGAAGTGGAAAATCTCGGTTCAAATAATAACTCCAATAATTTAGATTCTTTGACGATTTTCCCTGGGGAAATTAAGTTTAATTCCAGTCCCCTTTGTTTAATCAGCTCCAAATTCAATCCTTGTCCGTCATCTTTCACTTCAATAATAGTTTTGCTCCCTTGATAATAGGCCCGAATTTCGATTGTCCCCTGTTCCGATTTGCCTAACTTACGGCGTATTTCTGGCAATTCAATGCCGTGGTCAAAGGCATTACGTACTAGATGAAGCAAAGGATCGTAAAGCTTTTGTTCCATCGCTTTATCTACGAGAATATGACTGCCAGTTAAGATTAATTCTACTTGCTTCCTACTGCTATGGTTCAATTGTTGGATTAAAGGAGCAAAACGACTGAAAATTTTCTCCAAAGGAACCATACGAATATCTAGCAATTCATCTCGCATGTGAAATAACATGCGCTGCTGTTTGTGCAAGTTTTGACTGGATTCTTTGGTGAGTAATTTCAGATTTTCTGCTGTTGCCGCTACGGCTCCCATATCTGCTACTATTTGTTGCCAAGGGGGAGATTTTTCTCCTTCTTCTCCTTTCCCTGCGGGTTCTAGTTCTAATTCTGGTTTTAATTCTGGTTTTAATTCTGGCAGTCGCTGGTTGAGAATTTCTTGACTTTGCTCCACTTTGTTAATTAACTGTCCCAGAATAGTTTGAATTTGCTGTTCTTTCAATCCATTCTTATTTTGTTCTACCAACAGTTCTCCCACCAGTCGATCTAATTCCTGCAATCCTTCTAAATTAACCCTAATGGTCTGGTTCGCAGCAACAGACGCTTTTTCTTTTTGTTCTCCTTCTATTTCTCTTTCTCTTTCTCTTGTTGCTATTTTTCTTTTTCTTTTTCTTTTTCTTTCTTCTCTTGTTTCTATTTTCGTTTTCTTGCCAGGAACTGTTTGGGAAAAAATATTGGAAAAATCATCTGGGTTCGTAATTAATTCAACTTCCTCCACCGTAGCAATTTGTTTACCCCAAATATTATCTACTAACTCTCCTAAATATTCTTCTTCTTCCTTCCCTTCCTTCCCTAAGGCTAATTGTTGCAAAGCCAAAGAAGGTTCTCCCCCCCGTTCCCTTTCTCCTCCCAACACCAATTCTCTCGCTGCTTGAAAATCCTTCAAAGCAGTTGCAGCAATGGTAATAGCTAATTCCGGCTGAGTATTTAAAGCAGTAAGAGTAGCTCGGGCGATCGCCCCAAAACCGGGCAATTTCAAAGACTCAGCTAACCCAATAAATACCTCTCCCACTTCTTGTAAAACTTGTTGAACTAACTCCAACTGAGGATTTTCCAGTACTCGAACAATTTCTTCTATTTTCTCCGGGACTATATCCTGAAAGAAATATTTTACCACATCAATTCCCAAAGTTTCAGCACTGGGAAATTCGTCGATTTCTTCCTGATTGTAAGAGCCTATGGTCTCTTCTAATTGAGCAAAAATTTCATTAGTTCTGGCAACAACTTTAGCTTTATTTATTGTAGTCTTTTGCAACTCTGCTCCCAAGAGCAAGCGCAAACATTCGTAACTTTCAAACAGCAGAGAAAGAGTTTCCTGTTCTAGAATCAATTCCGGGTTATACAGTGCCTTGAAGATATCTTCTAAGGAGTGGGAAACTTGTTGGGTTTCTTCTACCCCACATTGGCAGCTCCACCTTTGAGGGTATGAGTTGCTCTCATTAATTGATTTATTTCTAAGTTGCGGTTTTCTTTCTTATCTAAAGCAAATAAACCTTGTTCGATAGTTTCTAAGACTCCGGGAGCTTCTTCGAGAAAGTATTGATATGCTTGTTGGCGGATATTTGGATCTGAAAGCATTTTCTTGGTTGTTGGTTGTTGGTTGTTTGTTATTGGTTGTTGGTTGTTAGTTGTTGTTATTTAACCGCAGAGGACGCAGAGAGAAGAAGAGAAGAGAGCTGTAGGGTGGGCATTGCCCACCATCTAGCTTATGCTATATACCGTTGATTAATTGTTATTGATTATTGATTATTGATTATTGATTAAAGTCAAATAACAAATAACCAACAACAAATAACCAACAACAAATAACCAACTAACTAACCTTAAACTGAGCGGCACTCTCTTCTAAATTCCGCGCCATAGCCAGCAGTTCTTGGAACGAAGCAGCAATTTGCCGGGAATCAGCATTGGTATCATTGGCGATCGCCGCCACCAAATTCATTACCTCAGTAACTTCCTGTTCCTCTTCTTTTTGCAATTCTGCGGCTTTATTAATCCCGTCTCCACTAATTGGCTAATTTCTGCCGTTGCATCTACAATTGCGGTCAAACTCTCCCGGGTCTCATTTACTAAATTAGTCCCTTCTACTACCTGCTGAATTCCCGTTTCCATAGCTGCTGCTACTTGCTGGGTTTCCCCTTGAATCTCTTGAACTAACTTTTCAATGTCTGCAGTAGCCTCTGCAGACTGGTGAGCCAAGTTGCGCACTTCATCTGCAACCACCGCAAAACCCTTACCAAACTCTCCCGCACGAGTAGCTTCCAAAGCTGCATTCAAAGCCAACAAATTAGTCTGATTGGCAAAATTGCTAATCAAACCCACTACCTTAGAGATTTTCTGGGAAGAAGACCGTAACCGTTGCACCCGCTTGCCGGTTTCTGCTACAGTTTCCCGAATAGCAACAATACTATCCACTGTCTTATTCATGGCCTTATCCCCCGCAGTTAGGGTTTTATTGGCTTCCCCCACTGCCACTCCCACCTGACGAGCATTATGAGTGGTAGCTTCCGTGGCCACTACCATAGCTTGGATTTTCTCTAGCGCCCGGTTCAGCGCCTCAAACTGCTCCCCCGCTTGGCTGGCCAATTTTTCTATCCCAGCCGTACTGCCTCCCGTAGTCCGAGCTACCTGCTCCGCCGCTTCCTGCACCTGCAAAACTATATCCCGCAAAGCATCGATAGTGGTATTGTAAGCACCAGCAATAGTACCGATTTCATCGTTGGTCACCGCAGCCCGAACAGTTAAATCTCCACTAGATGCAGGTTGCACCGCAATCAACAATTCAATGGCCCGGTTCTGAATTTCTTCCTTGGCAGCTTTTTCCCGTTCTACTGTCAAAGATAACTCTGCTGCTTGGGCTTGCACCTTCTCTAAATATTCCGATTGCTGAATTGCTACTCCTAACTGAGCGCTAGCATGAACCAGCAATGTTTTTTCTCCCTCTTCCCAAACCCGAGGATTTCCTTGATAAGCTGCCAATAAACCCCAAAGAGTCTCTCCCTTAAAAATAGGAGCAATAACGCAAGCTTTCGCCCCAATTTGAGCCATAGATTCCAACTGACTCTCGGACATTTCCGCTGTTTTAATATCATTCACCACCAAGATTTGGTTTTGGCTATAGAGACCTCCTTGAGTGTCTTGTGAGTCCGGATCTTCTAGGTGCGTCCCTTCGCCCCCCACTAGCTTACCGTAACCCCGAACCATGTCTTCCGCTACAAAAGTGCCGCGACCATCAGGATTAAACTGCAACACTGCCACCCGATCAGAAGCCAAAATCTTCCGCAACTCCCGAGTACAGATGCGAAAGAGACCTTCTAACTTCAATCGTTCCTGACTCTCTTCCATCAGCTTTTGATTGATTTTCCCCAGCAAGCGAACAAAATTGGTTTCCCGTTTCGCTGCTTTAGCTAAAGTTTGGGACTATTGTTCAACTACCCCATTATTTAAAAGCTTTCCTTTCCATTCATAAGACATTTTTTTTATAGTTGATAGCTTTTCAGTGACCAGTGACCAGTGACCAGTTTTCAGTTTTTTAAATTTTGGTCACCAAATGTAATTTCAGAAACTTTTCAATCCCTTAGCTAGTAATAGTTTGAGCATATTTTGAGCGATTGAAGATGATTGTCGAGTTAATATAGAACCTGGCGGTTGCTATAGAGTGTAGCAATCGTCCTGGCAATTGCTATCATTAATATTTAGTTTAGCTTTTTTTTATAAAAAAAATATTAAAATATGTAAAGATTGAGAAGGAAGATAATACCCATCTCTTAATAAGGAAAGAGCATAACCGGAAAGTCCCCCTTTCATAAGGTTAGGGGGATAGTATCTAGCAGATTTACTCTTGATGGTTGATTGTTAATTGTTGATTGTTGATTGAAAAATTGATAATTGATTGATGCATTCCGAAACTGATAACCTTTGCTGCATTGCTGCAGCCAAAGCATCGTAAGCGTCCCGATTATTTTCAATCAAAGTAGTAGCTTGTAATTGTCCCCAGCGTTGTTTTTGTAAGCAAATAGATTCTGCTAAACCATTTTCCATTAAAATTGCCATAACCTTAGACCTATCATCCCTACCTCCCTCTACATTACCATAAAGCAACTTTTCCGCAGCAATTCCAGCCATCCAAACCGTACAAAACCGCTCCAAAATCAAATTAATTTTGCTACTGCCAATAGGTTGTGCTTTTAAAGCATCTAAATCGAAAGTAACCCCACCCAATCCTGGTTGTCCTTGTTGAAAAGCTTCCCAAGCAGTGAGAGTATAGCCTGTAATAGGAATCTCAAGTAAATAAGCAACCAAGAAATGGCCGGCTTCATGGTGCAGAATACGCTCTCGCTGTTTTGCACCAGCAAACAAATCTAAAAAGAGCGTAACCCCTTTATTTTCCCAGCTCAGAGTATCAATAGTAATCAAACCCATAATTCCAAAAGTAATTGCTGCAGGAATAGTGGGAGAAATATTCAAAACTGGTCCAAGTAAAGAGAGAAGAGTAATACTAAAAACAGCGATCGCAATTATATTTAAAGAAATTGGTTCTTTGTTATTTGTTGTTGGTTGTTTGTTATTTGGGGTTGATTCGTTCACTGTATTTATTCTCTAACTAGAAAGCTTTAATCCATTCTTTGACTTCATACTCAGTCCAAATGCCATTTTGCCAATAAGGATCTGATTCAATTAACTTTCTGACTGTAGCTTCACTTTCTGCTTCATAAATACCGAATACCTTAGTATTGTCTTTGGTTGGTCCCAGAGTAATTAATACTCCACTCTCTTTTTGTTTACTTAAACCATCTAAATGATCTGGACGATAGGGAGTACGTTTTTCTAGGGCATTGTCGCAATAACTGCCCCACATGATATATTTTGTCATTGGTTATTGGTTATTTGTTGTTTGTTGTTTGTTATTTGTTGTTTGTTGTTTGTTGTTTGTTGTTTGTTGTTTATGAATTTTTGCTGCTGTTTTCAATCATAGTATTCATGATATCATAGTTTGTTGTTTGTTGTTTGTTCTTTGTTTTTTGTTCTTTGTTATTGTACTAACTGCGTAAAGTCACATTAAATTGCTCTACTAAAGCCTTACGAACCTTATCGTGTAACTCTTCCACCTCCTCATCAGTGAGAGTACGAGCGATCGCCCGATAATTGAGTCTAAAAGCTAAACTTCGCTTTCCTGGCGGTACATTCTCCCCCGTATACACATCAAACAATTCCGCTAAATCTAATAAAGAACCACCAGCTTTCTCAATCGCCTCATACAGTTCTCCTACTGTAACTTCAATATCTGCAAAGAAAGCAATATCCCTTTCCGCCGCTGGATAGGTAGAATAAGGACAGAAGCGAGAGACACTTCCTTGTTTTCCCTGCCATATCCCCAGTAAAACATCGAAACTGAGTTGAAACAGATAAACTGCATCAGGTAAACCCAATTCTGCTCTCAACTGAGGATGCAACTGACCGAAAATACCCCAGCGCTGACCATTTAACCACAAAGAAGCAGTCCGTCCGGGATGAAGTCTTCCCTCTTCTTGGCATTGACGATATTCGACAGTTAAACCCAAACTCTCAAACGCGCTTTCCAGAATCCCCTTCGCTTCATACCAAGTCAGAGGGCAATCCTTGCCACCACGACTCCAGCGACCCGTAGGAGTGCGATCGCCCCCTAGAATACCCCCAATAGCATCCTCCTCAGCCATGCCTTCAGGAGTTTGCCAGAAAACCCGACCAATTTCAAATCCATTGAAAGCGCCATTGCCTTGAGATTGATTGTAGGCAAAAGCGGTCACCAAACCATCCATTAAATCCCGCCGCAGCGCCGAATACTCAGCTAAGAGAGGATTATTGATAGTTATTTTTTCTTGTGACGGCTTCACTAAAGAATAATGCACCGCTTCAGTAAGACCCACAGAGCGGAAAGATTCCCTTACCCTGCGTTGTAACCTTTCGGAAACAGAAAGATAGCCAGGGATAGTTACTTGAGGAAAAGTTTCCCCAATGCGATCATAACCGTACAACCTGGCTACTTCTTCAATTAGATCGATTTCTCTTTCCAGGTCTCGATAGCGATAGGGCGGAACAGTTACTTGCCAAACAGCTGCTGTTTCTTCAACTTTAGTTAAAGAGCAACCCAAAGCAGCAAGAATCTCTTCTACATCTTCTGCTGTAATTTCCCCCAAACCATCGCTTCTTTTCACCAAACCCAAAATAGCGCGAATTCGTTCCAAGCGCAGCTTAATAGGAGAGCGAGCCAGAAGTGACTCCCGCCTTACTACTATAGTTTGTTCTACGAGAGTGCCACCAGCTAATTCTTGTAACAGAGATACAGCCCGCTTGCAAGCAATTTCCAACTCAGCTAGATTAACCCCTCTTTCGTAGCGAGCGGAAGCTTCCGTACGCAGACTTTGACTTCGGGAAGAACGACGCACCACCACCGGGTCGAACCAAGCAGCTTCCAGCACAATATTTTCCGTTCCCTCGTGTACTTCCGTCTCCTCACCTCCCATAACTCCAGCGAGAGCAACAGGACGGTCATCTGCTGTAATAAGGAGATTGCCCCTTTCCAGAGAGCGAGTTTTCCCGTCGAGAGTTTTGAGAGTTTCCCCACTATTCGCAAAGCGAACCCCTAAAGTCAGTTTGTCTTTTGAACCAAGACTTTCCCGGTCAAAAGCATGAAGAGGCTGTCCCCATTCTAAGAGGATATAATTGGTAATATCAACCACATTATTAATCGGTCGTATACCTGCCGCTTCCAATCGCCATTGCAGCCATTGAGGAGAGGGAGCGATTCTTACTCCGGCGATCGCTGTCCCGATATAAGCTGGACAAGCTTCCTTATCCTGTATATTCAAGCTTAAACAACCATTTCCTTCAGCAATATTTATTTTTGGCGACCTTGGCAAGTGTAGAGATGACCCAGTTAGAGCTGCCACCTCTCGAGCCACTCCCACCATGCTGAGAGCATCTGCCCGATTTGCCGTGGTAGTCAAGTCCAGGATAACATCGTCCAGACCCAACAAAGGTCGTACATCCTGTCCTGGTTTCAGTTCCCCATCTGGAAATATATGAATCCCTTCTGACTCCTTGGCCAAACCCAATTCCGTCAGAGAGCAAATCATTCCGGACGAGGTAACTCCCCGGAGTTTAGCCTTCTTTATTTTTAGGCCCACACCAGGCAAATAAGTTCCCAAAGTTGCCACCGGCACGTAAACATCTGCTTTCACATTGGCAGCCCCACAAACTATGTTTGAGAGATTTGCCGCGCCCATATCTACCTGACAAACCCTAAGTTTATCCGCATTAGGATGGGGCTGGCATTCCACCACCTTACCCACCACCACTCCATCAGCATTCTCTCGTAGATCCTCAATACTTTCCACCTCAAAACCCGCTTGAGTTAGCTTTTTTGCCAACTCAACTGGATTGAGATTTACCTCTACTAATTCCCGCAGCCAATTGAAAGATATCCGCATCTACTAGTCGCTCTAATTACCTATGCACGACTATTTTAGCATTTTCTTGACCAGAGGTAAAAGCAGTCCGTCAGAATTATTACGCAGTCTCTACTTTCCCGTTCCTTGCCATTATTTTTTTTGATTGCAGTTGCGCAGTGCTGCGGAGCAGATACCGCAGTTATCTGCTCCGCAGCACGCGATCACCCTTGCAATTTAAATCGCCAAGGTATTATAATAGTTTTGATTGTATATTGAAATTTCCCAATTTAGATGAACCTTTACCTAATCTTTACAACAAAAGAGTGAGAATCCAGTCAGAGCAACTGCTCTGGGACCAAATTTCCCGAAAAACTACGATATACTGTAGATAGATAGCTAAAGACTACCTTAGCACGAGTTATTATGGAAGGCGATCTAAAACGTCCCAACTCGGCAAAGGAAGCAATCTAAACCATCTAGTAATCAGTCCGAGTTTGGACTAAGCAAAATTGGTGACGCTGAATGAGCTACTGCTTAAATCCCGAATGTTCTAACCCCAAGAACCCAAATAATGTTAAAACCTGTCGAAGTTGCGGGTCAAGCCTGCTGCTGCGCGATCGCTACTATTCCTACAAAATGCTCGGCAAAGGAGGGTTTGGGGCAACCTTTTTAGCGTCAGATATCTCTCTGCCGGGTAAACCCTTTTGCGTCATTAAGCAACTACGACCCACTAGCAGTAATCCAGGGGTCTACAAAATGGCGAAAAAGCTTTTTAGTCGTGAAGCTGAGACCTTAGGGAGAATTGGCAATCATCCTCAAGTACCCAGTCTGAGAGACTACTTTGAAGATAGGAATCAAGTCTATCTGGTTCAAGAGTTTGCCAAGGGGCAGGATCTACAAAAGGAAATCAAAGCAAACGGGCCATTCAACGAAGAGAAAACGAAACAATTCCTTCAAGAATTTTTACCGGTGATTGATTACATTCATTCTCAAGATGTAATTCACCGGGATATCAAACCAGCCAATTTAATTCGTCGGGAACAAGACCATCAATTAGTATTAATTGACTTTGGAGCGGTTAAAGACCCGGAAACTTTGAGAAATGCAGGTGGAAATTCTGCAGAAACCCATTTAACTGAAATCTCCGTGGGTACTCAAGGTTATGCCCCGCCAGAACAACTGGCTATGCGTCCGGTTTTTGCTAGCGATATTTTTGCTATTGGCGTAACTTGTATTTATTTGCTCACCGGGAAACAGCCAAAAGAATTTGATTACAATCCCAGAACGGGAGAAATGGATTGGCAGAAATTCGTTAACATGACCAACCATTTCTCTGAAGTGTTAATGAAGATGATGGAAATGTCAGTTCGCCATCGGTACAAGAGTGCAAAAGAAGTACTGGATGCGCTGAACATGGAACCCTATATGAATAGCTTACAGGATAGCTTAATTGCGAAACCTCCCACTACAATTAATCAACAACAAAACGATCCATTTAAGTCATTCCAAGGTGTCACCACAGGTCTAAATCCTGGTAGCAGTACTTCCATCAGAGGCGACAGGCTATCAGCAACCCAAAGGTTGGCACAAGCACTCAGAGACCGAAAGCAAAGAACGCAGACAACAAATATTCTAGGAGCGCCGCAAAACACTGGTATTGCCGGGAATCAAACCCCCTTCAACAGCACCACCCACATAGGTTCCACTTCAGACCCAAATCCCAGCACCTCAATTAAAACAACCCAAAGACGAATTCGGATGAATGCGAGCGAAATCTTAAGCGCTTATGCTGGCGGAAGAAGAGATTTTGCCGATTTTGATTTTAATGGTCTGGATCTGAAACAGGTAGACTTGTCTGAGGCTAAGTTCGACAAAACTAGATTTATTCAGGCAAACCTGGAAAAAACTAATTTGTCTGGTTCTGTTTTTCGCGGCGCTAACTTAAGTAAAGCAATGTTGCGTAATGCAAACTTAAATAAGGTGGTGTTAGACGGTGCAAATTTGCAAGGTGCGGACCTAAGAGGAGCTAACTTGAGCCGTGCTATTCTCAGAAACACTAATTTCAAAGGGGCTAACCTTTGCGGAGCGAATCTGACAGGAGCAAAAGTTACTCAGCAACAACTGGAAAGTGCAAAACTAAATTGGCAGACTATTCTTCCCAATGGCAAGCGGGGAATATTTTGATCGATGAACAATAATCAATGAACAATAATCAATAATCAATAATTAATTATAGCTCTGAGCGCGCGTATCGAAACAAATTTGACCTAGTACCACTGGGCATAAAATTTACTCAATGACTTACTTTTGTACAAAGCCTTCAAGAGTATTCCTTCAATAAAATTTTGGCGTTGAGAGATTGTTAATTGTTAATTGTTAATTGTTAATTCCTATAGCTACAAGATTATCTCTATGAACGATAGTGTCCGCACCAATATAACCTAAAATAGAAGATATGTTATCCGAATGTAACCCCTGAATTAGAGTGATTTCCGAGCTGCTGTAATTAACAATACCGCGAGCAACTTCCTTCCCTTCACTATCGCATAACTCCACCGCTTCCCCCTCAGCAAAATCCCCTTCCACCCTTGTAATACCTGCTGGTAGTAGAGACTTGCCCCCTTGACAAATTGCTGCCACTGCACCAGCATCTAAATAGATCTTTCCCATTGGGATTAAACCATAGGCAATCCAACGCTTACGAGAATTTTGGCTGCGAGGTTGGGCTTCAAAATGGGTGCCGATCGCCTCTCCTTGCAAAATCTTCTCAATATTTTGCGGCGACTTCCCATTGGTAATTACGGTTCTCGTCCCCGCACTGGTAGCGATGCGAGCAGCAGCTAACTTAGTTTCCATTCCTCCAGTTCCCCATTGTTTGGGACTTCCTGCTTCTACTTCCAATTGGTCAAACTGAGCTGCAGGAACTAAGTCAATGGGTTTAGCATCGGGAAACACACTAGGATCTGCCGAATAAAGTCGGTCTACATCAGTTGAAAGAAATAACCAATCAGCTTCAATTAAATTGGCAACTAAAGCTGAGAGAGTGTCGTTATCCCCAAATTTAAGTTCTTCTACCGCTACGGTGTCATTTTCATTGACGACGGGAATCACTCCTAAATCCATTAAAGCTTGGAAAGTATTGTAAGCATTGACATAGGAACTGCGCTCCATCAAATCTCGGCGGGTCAGCAGCACTTGAGCGATAGGTTGACCCAGACTGGTAAACAAGTCGTCGTAAACTCGCATCAGTCTACCCTGTCCCACAGCAGCTACTGCTTGCTTCAATGCCATTTTCTGGGGTCTTTCTTTGAGGTTTAGCCGACTGCAACCAATACCCACTGCACCGGAGGAAACTAATACTACTTTATGACCGCAGCAGCGTAAATGGGTCAAGGTTTCTACTAAAGCACCAATGGTGGCAAGAGCTAAATTTCCTCGAGCGGATAGACTAGAAGTACCGATTTTGACCACCAGGGTTTGAGTACTCATTGATAGTTGATAGTTGATAGTTGATAGTTGATAGTTGATAGTTGATAGTTGATAGTTGATAACTGTCAACTGCTATAAGTTTTGCAACTAAGATCTAAGAGAAACCCCCAGGATTTGAGAGAGCCAGACTTCAAAATTGCGGATAGAGCATAAGGGAGGGTCAGAAGTCTTGATTGCTATGGGTTCCACTAAGATAGTAAACATGCCCAATCTATTGCCTGCTAGAACATCGGTGAAAAGGCGATCGCCTACCATTGCGATTTGGTTTGGGGGCAAGTTCATGGCGGCGATGGCCCTTCTGAGTTTTTTGCCAGAAGGTTTCCGGGCTGCCGCAATATAAGGTAAGTTCAAAGATTGAGCAATTCTGTCAATGCGATTGAAACTAAGATTGTTGCTTGCTAACCAGATAGATGCTACCTGGCCTATCTCTTCTACCCACTGTTTCAGGAGATCGGATGGTTCCGTTTCCCGAAAAGGAACCAGGGTTTCATCTACGTCCAACATTAAACCAAGTATTTGATATTGGGCTAAGATTGCTGGAGTTAGAGCGAGTATTGTATCTCCCAGAATTAAGTCAGGTTGTAAGTTGGCTGTTTTGAGCATATTTTCTTTTACAGACCTTGTTTTATTGCCTGAATCACCTGCAAACTACCCCCAACATAGAGATGTTGATTGCATTGGTTAAAACCAACCGATTTTAATTGTGCCATTAAATCGGTCTGCAACAACTGCCAAGCGGTGTCTGTTTCAAACAACCACATAAATGTAGCTAAAGGCGGCCAAACTAACCAATTAGTGGGTTGGTGAAAATCAATTAGAGCAAAAGTGCCTCCCGGTTTGAGTACCCGATAAACTTCTGCCAGAATTTGTTTGAGTTGGGTGGGACTCATTTCGTGCAAAGCAGCGCTAGTATGTACCAGGTCAAATTGTTCGTCAGCTAGGGGCATGTTTTCAGCCAAACCTTCCACATATTTAGCTTGGGGAACGGAACAAGCAGCTCGTTCCAGAGCAACTGGGGAAGCATCTAAACCCGTTACTTGCTGGGAATACCTTACCAAATATTGAGTTACTGGACCAGCACCACAGCAAAGGTCTAAGATTTTTGTATCCAGATCGATTTTTAATCCTTGTAGAGCAAGTTGGCGAAATCTCTTTTCCCCCCCCACCCCAAGAGCAGCAACGGTAGATATCCCATTGTACAGCCACTGATATTTATAGCTTAAAGTTCGCAAAATGGTAGCCAACGCTCAACCTCCCTAGCGGATCTACAATCTCTAAAATAATGATATTGTTAAAATTAGTAAAGAAACTTTAGAATTAAGATAAAGGGTTAAAACTATGGGTCGTGTTGGGGTTTTATTACTTAATTTAGGTGGTCCAGACGAAATCAAGGATGTTCGTCCCTTTTTATATAATTTATTTTCAGATCCGGAAATTATTCGTTTACCCTCTTCTTGGCTGCAAAAGCCTCTCGCTTGGCTAATTTCTACTTTAAGGGCAAAGAAGTCCCAGAAAAATTATCTCGAAATTGGCGGCGGTTCGCCATTGCGAAAAATTACGGAAGCCCAAGGACAAGCATTGACCGAGAAATTGGCGGATAATGGTACTGAGGCAGAAGTTTACATTGGCATGCGTTACTGGCATCCTTTTACCGAAGAGGCCATCGCCAGAGTTAAACGTGATCGCATTGATAAGTTGGTTATTTTACCTCTATATCCCCAATTTTCCATCAGTACTAGCGGTTCTAGTTTCCGCGTCCTGGAAGAAATGTGGAGTAAGGATCAAGAACTGCAACAGATAGATTATACTCTGATTCCCTCTTGGTACGACAGTCCAGGCTACTTGCAGGCTATGGTTGATTTAATTGTCGAGGAACTCAAGCAATTTGACAATCCCGATGAAGTGCATATTTTCTTTAGCGCCCACGGTGTTCCTCAAAGTTATGTGGATGAAGCAGGAGACCCCTACCAAAGAGAAATCGAGCAATGCACTCGCTTAATTATGAAGACTTTGAAAAGACCCAACAAGCACACCTTAGCCTATCAAAGTAGAGTAGGTCCAGAAGAATGGTTGAAGCCCTATACCCAATCAGCCTTAGAACAGTTAGGGTCAGCTGGGGTAAAAGATTTGCTGGTAGTACCCATTAGCTTTGTCTCAGAACATATCGAAACTCTGCAAGAAATTGACATTGAGTATCGAGAAATTGCAACGGAAGCGGGGATTGAAAATTTCCAGCGCGTTCCCGCTCTCAATACTCACCCAATATTTATTGAATCTTTGGCTGAGTTAGTTAGAACATCCCTGGATAAACCGTTTTGTACGTTTGACCAAGTAACTCATCCGAAAGAGAATATGAAGATGTACCCTCAAGAACGGTGGCAATGGGGTCTAACTACCGCTGCTGAGGTTTGGAACGGTCGTTTGGCAATGCTGGGCTTTTTCGCTTTGATGTTTGAGATAATCAGCGGTCACGGACCCTTGCATTTGGTGGGTTTGCTTTAATCAATTATCAA
>JH610594.1 GCA_000252485.1 Prochloron didemni P4-Papua_New_Guinea
TTGTTATACCAGCGTCGCCATTCTGTGGAACTGCGAATTGCCAACCACAAGAGGAGCATAGCAATTAATCCCCCTTCCTCTGGTGCATTGAAAGCAAAGAGGACGAGAAAAACGCAGAGGGCATCTTCCAGCAATACTACCCAAGGAGGAATGCCTCGCAATCGAAAAAACCAACCTACTTGCACTAGCTTGAGTACTAAGGCTAGCAGTCCCCCCACAAGACCCATTAACCAAAGT
The DNA here is from genome assembly GCA_000252485.1 of Prochloron didemni P4-Papua_New_Guinea. Classification (GTDB taxonomy): domain Bacteria; phylum Cyanobacteriota; class Cyanobacteriia; order Cyanobacteriales; family Prochloraceae; genus Prochloron; species Prochloron didemni. Next base: position 238 of record JH610594.1, read on the forward strand.
GGTTCAATCTCTAAATTAGCTAGTTTACTCGCAGTCATAGCCATCACACCACCAACCACGGGACTAAATATCAATTGAACTATTTGCAGTATACGTTGTCCAAGTAACTTTTTTGAGCCTAATAACTCGAATAATGACCAACTGGTAAGAACGCCAATTAATACTTGGGGATGAAGCTGAGAAAGTAAGGGTACATCGGCCCATAAATCGGTGCGCAAGCGCAATAAGCCAATCACCATTAAAGGAAGAGCTATTCTCATCCCTGCGGCAGCGGAAGCGGAAAGTGCTGCTAAAATTGGAAGGAGCATAACAATTTGCAATTGACAATTCTGAATTGTATTATTTACTAATTGAATAGAGTCTAGTTTGAAACAAAATATAAAAAAAGATACTGTTTTTTTAGGATTAAATGGAAATGGTAGAGTTGGGTGATGGGTTATGGGTAGTTATTACCAGTTGTCTCTTCTCCCCCAACATCTTCCTCTTTCCCCTGCACTTTCTAGGAGCTTAGTACCAAATGTCAGATTCTCTCTTTGTCGATGCCAGTACCAGACTTGAAGAAGCCCTTAAATATGTTTCCATTTCTGAAGATGCAGCAGAAAGGTTAAAATACTCTAAAGCTAGCTTGAGAGTTTCCATTCCTTTACGGATGGATGACGGTTCCCTGCGGATTTTTCAGGGTTATCGCGTGCGTTACGACGATACCCGAGGTCCGGGGAAAGGAGGAGTGCGCTACCATCCTAGCGTATCTATGGATGAAGTGCAATCTTTAGCTTTTTGGATGACTTTTAAAGCAGCCTTGTTAAATTTGCCTTTTGGGGGTGCGAAAGGTGGCATTACCATTAATCCCAAGGAGTTATCGAAGCAGGAATTGGAACGGTTGAGTCGGGGATATATAGAAGCGATCGCCGATTTTATGGGTCCTGATGTGGATATTCTCGCTCCCGATGTCTATACCAATTCCACGATTATGGGCTGGATGATGGACCAGTATAGCATTATTCGGCGGCAAATTAGTCCAGCTTCAGTGACGGGGAAACCGCTGGCTATGGGTGGCAGTCAGGGTCGGGACGGGGCAACTGCCATGGGGGCATTTCAGGTGATTAAAACCATTTTACCTAAATTTGACTGCTTGGCGGCCAACACTACCATTGCGGTTCAAGGGTTTGGCAATGCTGGAGCAACTTTAGCAGAGTTATTGGCCAAGGCTGGATATAAGGTAGTAGCGGTGAGCGATTCTCAGGGAGGTATCTATGCGGAACAAGGATTGGATATTCCCAGTATTCGTCAATATAAGAAGGAACGTCGGGGTATTAAGGCGGTTTACTGTCACGATAGCGTTTGCAATATTGTGGAGCATCAGGTGATTAGCAATGAGCAATTGCTCACTTTAGATGTGGATGTTTTGATTCCCGCTGCCTTGGAGAATCAAATTACAACTGCTAATGCTGAGTTGGTGAAGGCAAAATATATTTTTGAAGTGGCTAACGGACCTATTACTTCGGCAGCGGATAAAATTTTACAAGAGAAGGGAATATATGTTTTTCCTGATATTTTGGTCAATGCTGGGGGAGTGACGGTTAGTTATTTTGAGTGGGTACAAAATCGCAGCGGGCTTTATTGGACTTTGCTGTTCGTGAATCAAAAGTTGAAGGAGAAGATGGTGGCGGAAACTGAACAAGTTTGGTCTCTTGCTCAGGAGTTATCGGTTTCTATGCGCACGGCTGCTTATATTCACGCTTTGAATCGTTTGAGTGAAGCTTTGGATGCGAAGGGAACGAGGAATTATTATCTCGGCCTTGTGAAATAAAGAGATAAAATAATAATCAACCGCCCCAGACGCAGAGAACGCAGAGGGAAGAGAGGGAAATGCGCTCCCTGGAGATGTCTAATCAGTTTCAGCCCAAGCAGTGCTGAAGCTGAAAACCCTAGCAGCACAACAGGAACTAGACCGAGGTCCTCAAGAATTAGATGACCCGCTGGATTTCATGGTAGCCTTAATTGAGGATTTGAGCAATTCTCGGGATTCCGAGCAAAAAAGCGATAGCACTATTTCCCCTGCTAATCTCGCTGCACTAATACTCTCTTTCCAGGTGAGTGACGCTCAATAAACAACTATAATCAAAATCAACCACTTTCCGTTAATATAGCTATAAAAACATAAAGAGACAATCATGAAAGCCTACGAATTTCCTGCTCAAGTTACACCGGAAGGTAAATTAGAATTTCCTAAAGCACTGTTAAAATCATTGCCATTTTACCAACAAGTGAGAGTAATTGTTTTGGTGCAAGAATCTACTGATAAAGAAGAGGAAGAAAATGCAGCTTGGTCTCGCCTGAGTGCGGAACAATTTTTTGCTGATAATGGCAAAGAAGATGATCTTTATGATAAGATTTGAGGAATGAAACAATATCAATCTGGAGAAGTTGTTCTGGTCCAATTCCTTTTCACTGGTTCCAAACAATATAAACGTCGTCCTGGACTTGTACTGCTAGATACAGGAGATAAAGATGTACTAGTCGCTAGGATTACTAGTAAAACTGCTCAGACAATTTTTGACTTTAAAATTGTAGAATGGAAAAAAGCAGGGTTATTGCTAAATTCAGTAGTTAGACTGCACAAAGTGTACACTATAGAAAAGAGTTTAATAGAACGTAGCTTAGGAAGACTCGAAGCTAATGATTTAAATCAAGTGCGCAAGAGCATCCAACAAATATGGTCTTCTATTTAGTTAGAGGAATGGTTGAAAAATTATTGTCTAGAGAGCGTCTATGATGAGACAGCTATAGCTTGAAATAATAATGTTGATCAAAAGATATAAGCGTTTCCTCGTTCTTTTCCCTCTTTTACTCGTCTTCCTCTTGACCGCAAGTCTCGTAACGTCGGGGTATTAAAGCGGTCTACTGTCACGATAGTGTTTGCGATATTGTGGAGCATCAGGTGATTAGCAATGAGCAATTGCTCACTTTAGATGAGGTCATCAGAAATAGGTGCAGAAGCAGTCCGCAGGTTTATAGGTGTACCTCATTCGGACAAGAAACCCTATATAATAATTAACCGCTTTTGTAGGGTGGGCATTGCCCACCAAATGTTATTTATATTGGTATTCTATTTCTTTTGAAACTGTTCTAATAACCAAGCGCTAACTCTACTGTGATTGCTTTGTCGGGTGCGTCTGAGGGCTTCTTCTAAAAGGGGAATTTCTAAATTTGGTAAAACTACTGATTTTTTAATTTTTCTACTTCCTTCTTGTTCTACTTTAAAGGCAATGATTTTAACGTTTTTTACATCTACAATCCAATATTCTCTAACTTCTAAATCTTCATAGAGAAAACGTTTTGCTCCCAGATCGTCTCCAAAGGAAGTATTGGCTATTTCTATGACTAAGGTTGGAGGAGGATAGCTATCTAGTTCAATGATACTAGTTCCATAGGGAACCGCATTAGCTGTTTGTCCGATATAGAAAGATAAATCGGGTTGAGCGCTTTTAGAGCCTATTTTTTGATAGGTACAATTATCCTTACCATTTAATTCAATATTGTTCAAGGCTGCATAAAGATGGATGGCATGATTAATAATAGAATGGTCGCAAGCGTGGTCGTGTCCAAGAGGTGACATTTCAATTCTCAGTTTTCCTTTATGGTAGTAGAATTTAGCTTTGTTGTAATCGGGATTTTCTGTTTCTTGGAGATATTCGTTCCAAGTTGCAATTATCCAAGTATCAGTGGGAATTTTGGCAAGAATTTTACTCATGGTAAGTTGGGAGGTATTTTAGGAGTTTCTTCTACAAAAATTTACGAATTTTTTGGTGAATTCAAGATTTTTGTTTCTTGCAAATTGAGTTTGCTAGTAATAGAAATATTATATTCTATTATAGCAATTAATGGAGTAAGAATTTGCGAGAGTAATCGGTATAATCCAATACTATCTTAATTTTCTCATGGGGCGATCGCAATGAGGCGATCGCACTTCTCACAGGGGTAGGTTTTTAATATTTGGGTGTTGGCTAGACAAGGAAGGTAATTCGACAGGTAGAAAAGGAAGGTTTTTTTTCGCTTAATGGTCTTTTGGACGATGTTAGTAATGTTAGTAACCGAACCGTTTTGGTACGGTTTTCGGACCCTTGTCTACTTCCGGACCTTGTCCACCTTGTCTTACCTTAGCAGATTTGTAAAAAACCTACCCCTACAAGCGATCGCACTTTCCTATTCTCTTCTCATGGGGCGATCGCACTTTCCCATTCTCTTCTCAATATCTGGATTGGGACCATGGGCAGAAACGAAGACTGCCGAGAAGATGTAACAAGATGTAACAAAAAGGATTGAGATGATTAATATTATAATATTAATTACCACGGAATGACGTTTATCTGTAGGGTGGGCATTGCCCACCAAACGTTATTTATATTTGTAATATTGTCTGTTTAAAAATTATTCCTTATAATTAGAGACTTGGTCGGTGCGTTACGAACGCACCCTACTATCTGCCTTTTGGTGAGGATTGAGATGATTAATATTATAATATCAATTACCACGAAATGACGTTTATCTGTAGGGTGGGCATTGCCCACCAAACGTTATCTATATTGGTAATATTGTCTGCTTAAAAATTATTCCTTATAAATAGAGACTTGGTCGGTGCGTTACGAACGCACCCTACTATCTCTGCCTGTTGATAACAATTGAATAATAATAAACCGCCCCAGACGTAGTGCAGTCTACCAGAGGACGCAGAGGGAAGAGGGAGAGGAGAAGTAGGGGCGCAAGGCTTGCACCCAACCCATGTCCGTGAGAGGAAACAATAAATCACCTAGATAGGGTCTATGATGAGACAGCTATAGCTTGAAATAATAATATGAAAAGATATAAGCGTTTCCTCGCTCTTTTACTGGTTTCTCTCTTGACTGCAAGTCTCGTCGTGTTTATCCCACCTCATAGCAATGCTATAACTCCCCAAAGAGAAATTCGCGGCGTGTGGTTAACTAATGTAGATAGCAACGTGCTTTACTCTCGTCGCAAAACTACAGAAGCTTTAGAGCGGCTGAAGAAATTAAATTTTAATACTGTCTATCCCACGGTTTGGCAAGGAGGCTATACTCTCTATCCCAGCAAGGTGGCGGAACAAGTGTTTGGGGCAAGGGTATATCCCAATGCCGGACTGCGAAGAAGGGATATGCTGCGGCAAATAGTTAATCGAGGACATCAAAAGGGTTTAACAGTTATTCCTTGGTTAGAATTTGGTTTTATGGCTCCAGCAGATTCGGAGTTGGTTAAAAGGCATCCCGATTGGTTGACCCAGCGTCGGGACGGGACCATGGTGGATCAGATCGGTGAAGATCGTCGGGTATGGCTCAATCCAAATCATCCAGAAGTGCAGCAATTTATCCTGGATTTAGCGGTGGAAATTGTGAGTAATTACGATGTGGACGGGATTCAATTTGACGACCATTTTGGCTTGCCGTCAGAGTTTGGCTATGACGATTTAACTGTAGCAATGTACGAGAAGGAAATCAATGGTTTTTCGCCGCCGGAAGATTTTCGGGAAACTTTTTGGGTGCGGTGGCGAGCTGATAAAATAAATGAGTTCATGGAGCGATTGGCCGCTACTATTAAAGAGATTAAACCGGATTGCATTATTTCTGTTTCTCCCAATCCCTTGCATTTTGCTTTACCTGCTTTTTTACAGGACTGGTTTACTTGGGAGAGAAAAGGATATATTTCCGAAATAGTTTTGCAGGTTTATCGTAAGGAACTAGAACGGTTTATTTTGGAGTTGGAAAGGTCAGAAGTGGAGCTGGCAAAAGAGAATGTTAAAGTGGCAATTGGAATTTTAACTGGTCTGAAAAATCGTCCTACACCCATGAAAGATATTGAGTCTCAAGTTCGGGAAGTGCGTCAACGAGGTTTAGCTGGAGTATCTTTCTTTTTTTATGAAAGTCTTTGGCATTGGGCGGATGAATCTCCTTCAGAAAGGGCAAGGAGTTTGCAAGAAATCTTTCCTAATAAGGTCGGTCGGTAGTTGATAGTTGATAGTTGATAGTTGATAGTTGATAGTTGATAGTTGATAGTTGATAGTTGATAGTTGATAGTTGATAGTTGATAGTTGATAGTTGATAGTTGATAGTTGATAGTTGATATAGCGCTTCGCCCTATCGCAAGCAATTATAGGGTTCCTTGGTCATGAGATACACCTATAAACCTGCGGACTGCTTCCCAACCTATTTCTGATGACCTCACAAGTATGAGAAATGCTATATATACTGGACCTTTTAGTGTTTACTATGAAGAGCAACCTTGGAGAGCAGTTCGACGACCCTCTCTGCAAGCAGTATAACTATCAACTGTCCACTATCAACTGTCAACTCTATCGAATGTAAACTGCTATAATTGAATCAATCATCCATGATTTGCTCTACCAATTGCGTCAATTATGCTAAACTAACACATATTAATATTGCTTTAGCAAAATCTTTTTCTCAACAAAACCAACTTATTTAAATCCAAGCTTGTCTGCTTGTTCTTGCAACTGCTGGAAGTAATCGCTTTGAATAATTGAAGCTACTTCCTGCTGTCGCTTTTGTTGGTCGATTTCAATTTTCAGTTTCTGTACCTGACGCTTTAAGGCTTCTTCTTCCTGCTTCCGATTGGTGATGTCTTGAATGATACCTTCATAATAGAGCAACTTGCCACTGCTATCCCGCACTGCCCTAGTATTTTCCTCCAGCCAGATTTTGACTCCGTCCCGACGATAGACTTGATATTGGAAGTCCTTGACCGTATCCCCTTGCTCTATTAGTCTTTGAAAGCGATCGCCACATTGGGGGTCCACACATTCTGGCGCTCCCATTTCCCGCACTTGCTTCATCATATCCATGGGAGTTTCATAACCGTAAATCTTAGCCATTGCCGGATTCACCCGAATATACTCCCTCTTCGGACTGGACTGAAAAATACCTTCCAGCGCATTTTCAAAGATACTGCGATAATTTTCCTCCGCAATACGCAGCGCTGCTTCTGCTTCCTTACGAGTAGTAATATCCCATAAAGCGCTCAAGAGAGCAGCTTCCTCTTTAAATCGCAACAGTCGAATGGACGCTGTCACCCAAAAAGGGGTTCCATCAGCTTTTTTAGCCCGAACTTCATATCCTTCAACATAACCATCGCGGCGAAAAATAGCTAATATCTTTTCCCTGTCTGAGGGGTCGTAGTAGAATTCTAGGGTACGACGACATAGGAGTTCTGACAAAGGAAGACCGAAAGTGCAACTAGCTGTACTATTAGCATAAAGGATTTTCCCGTCCGACACTCGAGAGAGAAGCACAGAAACTGGAGTAGCTTCGGCGATAGAACGGAAGTGCTCTTCACTCTCCCGTTTAAACTCTTCCGCTTCTTCTTCCAGTCCTTCTTCTATAGTATCGGAATGAGCTGCTGTAGTTTCCAGCAGGATTTCCAAGTCTGCTTTTTCCTGCTTTAATGTTTCTAATTCTTGGCGCAGGGAAGCTATTTCTGGTAATGCTTGGGATTGAGGCAGCTCGCGAAGCCATTGTTGCAAAACTTCCTTCTCTGTGCGATTATATTGATGACAATATTCTTTCAGGATTTCTATATCTTCTGACCCAATGCTCACAGTTAATGTTTGTTCCATCACTATTAATTCAATTTGGCTACCGTAAATAGATTTTGACTCAATTTATTTCCCTGTTTGATTTTATTGATGGTTTTAGTAAACCATTATCTCAATTATACATCTTCGAGTCTTTTTCATTTACCTCTCACGCTCGGTGGGTTTCTGCTTGACTCTCATACTGTCTTTAGATCGGGATTTATTGTTGTGCTGAACTTTGCTATCCGCTTTTCTCGTTGAGTACAAGAGAAAAATGATTAATTTGCTAGACTTTTAGATCCCAATTCAGTTAAAATTAACTTGAAGCCCAAATTTATAAAATTATGAAGTAAATCAAATTAAATTCAATTGGATATTAAGGATGATTGCAATTCAAACGCCCCCAAAAACCCAAATACTTGGTGATTACCAAGAAAAATTCCCCCCCCAAAAACATGAATTCCTGATTATCGGTTTTTCTCCTAGTTCCCTACCGATTAAAAAACGCTGGCGGAATAACGGTCTCTCGGCAGATTTTGTTACAGATTATCTTACCAACTATTTTCCCAATAGCGAACAAGAACAGCTAAACAAAATGGAGGTGAGAATTAAAGATAGCGTCAATTATATCGCCAACGAACTGCTGGAAAATGCGATGAAATTCTACGACAATACCTCAGAAGAAGCGATAAACTTCGCCTTGCACTTATTTGAAGATTATGACTTAAAAGTAGTGCTGAAAGTGCAAAATAGCATAACAGAAAAAAAGTTGCATAAAATACTCTCTTTTATCGATGATTTTCTCACTATAGATCCAGATGAATTCTATTTATTGCAGTTGGAAAAAACTGTAGAAGGAGAAAGTGAAAATAGTAGTGGAATCGGTTTAATTACTATCCGGAATGATTATGGGGCAAAATTAGGCTGGAAATTCGAGACCGTGAGAGAAGAACCATTAGCGATCGCCGTCACAACTACGGTGAAACTAGAGTATAATTTGAACGGTTTGTTCTGAGCCAAAAGAATCAGTTGAAAACAATAGCAATGAAGGAAATAAAAAGCGATCGATATTCCGTAATTTACGACGGATCGACTCAAACGGTAAATTTTCACGGTTCTTTTCGTCGCATGGGCATGGCAGAATACGAACCAATAGAAGAATTACTTCAAGATATAGCAGCTCAAGAACCAGACTTAATTACTTGGAATATGAAGGATTTACAACTTCTCAATAGTGCGGGATTTAGAATGTTATCCAAATTATTAATTAGCTTGCGCAATAATAAGAAAATCCAAATCAAGGTACAAGGTTGTAAAGAAATAACTTGGCAAGATACTTCTTTGAAAAACTTTAAGCGCCTGATGCCTAATTTGATATTAGAATGGCAATAAATTGTTATTGGTTGCCTGCACGCTCGCGCTGGAGTCGAAGGGCAGTGACCGCTCCTCGAAGGGTAGCCGAAGTGTTGGTTATTTGTTATTTGTGGGTGTGGTCAAAAGTAGTTGTTTCGGGCTGAATATGTAATATAGTAATCTAAATCCAGATGTAGTGCTTTGCTTGAATTTGTCATGCTAGTCTAATAGCATAGTAGTCTTTACATTCATTGCCCATCTTATACCCTTTAAAATCTATCAGAATGAATACCTTGGAAGTTACCTACGAGCAAGCACAGGAAAATTTAGATGCTGTACTCGATCGCGCCTTAGAGCAACAGGGAGTATTGGTAATCGATCGCCCTGGCAAACCCAGGGTTACTATGCTAGCAGAGTCAGAGTTAATCTCCTTGCTAGAGACAGTACATTTACTACGCTCTCCTGTCAATGCCCAACGGCTCTTTGCAGCATTACAGTCTTCAATAGAGGATGATAATAAATCTGTATTGACAGATCCCTGTAGCCTGTCTGCCTTACTAGAGGAGTTACGGGGTGAGTGCTAAGATTAAAAAAGGTTCTAACGATTCACCCCCTCCTTCTGGACGAATACCAGTATTTAAAGCACAGTTTAGCCAGGATATAGTTTGGTGGGCGCGGACACAGCCTAACACTTTAAACAAAGTTTTGGACTTAATAGAGGCAATTATGGAAGATCCTTTTCAGGGCATTGGCAAGCCAGAACCACTCAAATATATTTATACTAATACCTGGTCTCGTCGTATTACTCAAGAGCATCGTTTAATCTACCGGATTACTCAGAATCGCATTTATTTCCTTCAAGCTCGCTATCATTATTAGTATTTTCTTAGGTTTAATATTATACAATTATTCCACACAACCTAAAAGGAACTTCTAGCATCTTTTAAATGCTTGATTAAAGTAGATTATGGTCAAGGCCCTTTGTTGTTGGTTGTTCGTTGTTCGTTGATTCCTCTAATCATGGCCGCAGCTTGTTCTGGAGAATGGAGAGCGATCGCCCTTCCCACTGCTTCAATTTGAGCTAAACTCAATTTATCTAAGGTATTGAGAAAAGCAGTACAAATTTGTTCTCCTGTAGAAGCTAGATAAAAATCTAGCCAACTTAGTTGAGCTAACTGCCGATCTACCCAACTGAGATTGAAAACTGCTGCATAAATAGGGTTATAAACTTGCAGTTCTCCTGACTGTTGTACCACCAAACCGGATAAAAGTAAATCTACTTGTTCTCTACCGCGATCGCTGTGGGTTTCCCGAAGGGGGACTACGTGATCCTCTTCGCCAATCCCTGACCCATCGCCTTTCAATTTTCCCCGTTCTAAAACTTGTCGATATAATTGCAGTTTTCCCCGTTCTAAAACTTGTCGATATAATTGCAGTGACTGACTCCTATTCTCGTGATCGCTTAACAATCTATCCCGAATAGTTTTTAAATGTTCCGGATCGTCATGAACTTCCCAGTTGTCAATAATCCGCGATCGAACTAAAGTCGAAACACGAACAGCTAAATCCCGATGTTGAGTTAATACTTCTCGTATGAACTGTCTCATCTGCTTGCTGGAAATTAAAACGTACCGTGCGATAGCCGCGATCGCCAGCATAGGCGAGAATTCTATTTTGAAGAGAAGTTTTCCCCATTTTACTGGCAGCTCGCAAGCGAATCAAAGCTCCTGGTTTAAGGATTTCCTGATAACATCGCTCTTCTATAGGGGAACGCTCCACATAAAAAGGAGAATCCAGACTTACAGGGCCCTGGGGTAATTCCAAAAATGGCACTTTCTCTTGCTCGGTGGTTTTCACTAATTGCACTAATTGCAAATTCTTCTGCTGTCTAAGGATAGAACGAAAGTTATTTTTCGTCACTTTTTCCTCAAAAGCATCACTAAGAGCTTGCCATAATTGAAACCCCACCAAGCGAATGTAGTCATTGTCGTAACCAGTTGACCACCCTATCTCTTGATAAGTTTTGCCTTCCCAAGACTCACGAAAAACTAGCTCTTGTAAGTCATTAAGTCGCTCTGGTTTTAATGCTTTATCTACTAGGGCCAGTGCTTCTTCTATATTCATCTATATTTTGTTGTTGGTTGTTTGTTGTTGGTTGTTTGTTGTTGGTTGTTTGTTGTTTATTGGTTGATATAGTTATTTTATTGATTGATTATCATTTAACTTGGAAATTAATTCAACCAAACGGTTTAGTCTATATTTCAATCCCCTGTTTATCATTTTAAATATAGTGTTTCTTGGACTCATGAGATACATTAATATACCGGCCTATGAACGTCTTAAGTATTGAGTGATAGCAATCAACCGGTTGCAGTTCGGCTCCGCGGTCAGAGAGGGTCGCCGAACTGCACTGCAAGCTATATAACTATCAACTATCCTCGATCGCAGCAATTAACTGGTCAATTTCCGCAGGTAGAGTAAAATAATGAACGCAAGCGCGAATGCAATCGGGGTCAGCAAGAGTGCGTAACAAAAAACCTTGTTTTTCTAGAGATCTAACCATCTCTTTATGGGACATATTCTTCGTAATTTGAAAAGAAACCAAACCCGTTTCTGGGGGAGAATCTTTCAAACATTTCACTCCATCTATTTTGCTTAAACCTTGCCAGAGATGGGCGCTTAAACTGCAAATCTGCTCGTAGCGTTTTTTGACAGTACCGTATTGATGATGGGTGGCGATCGCCCCTCGCAAACCCTCATACATGGGATAAGCAGAAGTCCCCACCTCAAACCGCCGTGCATCTTCTTTCCAACCCACCGGTTGGCCTTGCTCTCCTAAATTAATTCCTCGCCAACCAATAAATGTAGGTTCAATGCTCTCCATGGCTTCCTTCTTCACGTACAGGCCCCCAACTCCCACGGGACCGCAAAGCCATTTATGTCCCGTAAAGGCATAGAAATCTACTCCCAATTCAGGTAGATTCAAAGGTAACATTCCTACGGATTGAGCCGCATCCACCAGCACTCGCACCGGTTTGTTACTCTTATAATTGTGACAAACCGATCCGATCTCAGCCAGAGGCAAAAGTTGACCGGTATTCCAGAGAACATGACTGACAATTACCAAGCGGGTATTGGGTCGCAAATGACTGGCGATCGCCTCTACCGGGTCTCCTTCATTGAGAGTTGCCATCACAGGACAAGTAGAGACTTCCACCTGAAAGCGCTTTGCTATTTCCTGGGTAATAGCAATGACCCCATTGTGTTCGCAATCCGTCATTAAAAGATGGTCTCCCGGTTGCCAGTCCATTCCCCAGAGGACGATATTACAACCTGTGGTAGTATTCTCAGTGAGAGCAATTTCTGAAGCCGTAGCCCTAATTTCAGCAGCCATCTCCTTACGGAGGAAATCTAGCCGCTGCTGGATCCAACTATTGACCTTCAAGCAAAAAGGTCCTTGGTGCTGGATTTGTTTGTGAAAATCAATAATTCCTTCCAAAGCGGCATCCGGCATAGTTCCTTGCCCGCCAAAGTTAAAATAAATCTTATTGCTTAATCCTGGAAACTGTTGTCGATGCTGTTCTATATTCATCAATATACCTCGTAATGCTGACCTCAATTCTCAACGATCGAGACGCAACCTAGGAAATTGTAACTTAATGTTGCTCACTGATGATTTATTGCTCAATTACAGACGTTGCCAGCGTCGCGCTTTCTTAAACGTTTACGACCAGACTACGCTCCTAGACCCCAAAGGGGAGTTTCAGCAGAAACTGGAACGGGATAAACAAGAACATGTAGCTCTCCTGATGAGTTCCTTCCCTAACACTCGCAAACCCAAATCCCCTTATCACCAATGGCAAGTGAGAGGGAAGCAAACAGAAAAACTGATGGAACAAGGAGTCAGTTCTATCAGTGGAGGGACTTTGCTACATGTGGATTTGCGCTGGCCAGAAGTTTTGCTAATGAGTAATCCTAGTTTATTAATCAAACAACCGGGAAAGTCCAAATTCGGCGATTGGACCTATTTGCCAGTTAACATTGAGTATGGCAGCCGTCCCAAATCGGAATACAAAATTATTGCTGCTTTTAATAGCTTGCTACTGGCTTATACCCAAGGTATTTTACCCTCCGTCGCTCGGATTATTTTACGTCGTCGCTTTCCTCATACGGTAGATTTGCTGGTTTGGCTGCCGAAAATGGAGGAACTGCTGGACAATTGTATTGAGATGCTCCTCCAACGTCAGGAACCGGAAGTATTTATTTCTCGCCAAAAATGCAGTCTTTGTCATTGGTACAGTAGCTGTGAAGAAGTAGCCCAAGCAGAAAAACACTTGTCTCTCGTCCCCGGTATTACTCCCAATCTCTACAGTCTGTTACAAGCAATGGGTCTCCATACCTTAGAATCCATTGTTACTGCTTCTCTCACTGATATGGGGGAGTTAATGGGAATAGATATTGCCCTAGGGTTACAACTACAAGCTCGATCGCTGGTAGAAAATAGAGCCATTCTCAAACCAGATTATACCATAGTCCAACAAAATCCAATTGCTCAAACAACAGTAGAATTGTATTTTGACATCGAAGCAGAACAAACTCTGAATTTAGATTATTTACTGGGAGTTTTAGTAGTAAATCGCCAGGAAAAAACCGAGCAATTTCACTCATTCTTAGCTACCAAACCTGAAGAAGAAGCGATGATTTGGCAGGAGTTTCTCACGTTTGTTAATTTATATCCTAATGCTCCTATTTTTCATTTTTCTCCCTACGAAGCGGAAACAATTCAGCGTTTAGGCTCGCGATATAATACTCCTAAGAAACAAGTGCAAGCTTTACTATCCCGTTGTGTTGATTTACACCAACTTACCGTTTCCTCTGTCGCCCTTCCCGTACAAAGCTATTCCCTCAAATCCTTGGCTAACTGGTTGGGATTTCAATGGCGAGATCCTGGGGTTAGGGGCGAGCGAACCGTTTGCTGGTACGATCGCTGGTTGAAGAAGGGCGATCGCCGTTTGCTCGAAGCAATTCTTCGTTACAATGAAGATGATTGTCGCGCTACTTATAAGCTCAAAATATGGTTAGAAGACTTTTTTCAAACAATAAACAATAAACAATAAACAATAAACAAATTTTAAGCTGAATATAAACTTATATAACTTTTTGGGAAAATAATCAGAGAGGGTAGGGTGCGGCACTGCCCACCACTTTGATTAAGGTTCTCTTGTCTTCGTCTCTTTTCGCATGAGACCCAGATTTTCGCGCAAGAACCTCCAAGGCTCCTTAATAAGCTATAATAGAGACAAATTATTATTTCTCTAATGCTAGAAAAAACAAGGACACAATGACAAATATACTGGTTACGGAAAACGTGTGCTGCGAAGCAGATCCCTGCGGGATCGCCTCTGAGTCTATCATGTCTTTAGAAGACTTTCTCAACTATGATGACGGTACGGATGCTCGTTACGAACTAGAAGATGGGAGACTATTATTTATGCCCAGCGAAAGCTATCTAAATCAACGAATTGCCACTTTTTTGTTGATCTATTTTGCCCAACAAGGAATCCCATTTTATTGTTTAATCGTAGGCATGGAAGTAGCTGTAACCGGGAGTCGAGCAACAGTGCGGGTCCCGGATTTAATAGTGCTGACGGAAGAGCTAGCGCAAGCAATGGAATCAGCAACTCGTTCCATTGTAAAGTCAGATATGCCCCCACCTCGATTAGTAGTAGAAGTAGTCAGCCCCGGAAGAGAAAACCAGGAGAGAGATTATCGTTACAAGCGCTCACAATACCAAGCAAGAGGTATAGCTGAATATTGGATTGTGGACCCTATCAAACAACAAATTACAGTGTTGAATTTGGTGGCAGGACTTTATGAGGAAACTGTGTTTGCTCTTGAAGCTCAAATAGTATCTGCTTTGCTGTCAGAATTGGCTCCAGCATCACCTTTAACAGTAGCCCAAGTATTGCAAATAGAGACAAACAGAAAATAACGTTATAGGGTTCCTTGGTCATGAGGTACGCCTATTTTCCCTGCTCCCTGCTTCTGGACATATTTCTGGGGTATCTCACAAGTATGAGAAATGCTATATAAGAGAAAACGCACGAGACTTTAAAGAAAGGCTCTGCCCTTCTTCGTTTGACATAGCTAGGTTAATTTCACAGGAAGATAAAAAAACTCTCGACAGAGGAGGTGTTATTTTCTTGGACAAATATGTTAATATATGACTATTGCGTGCTGATGTTGTTGTTGGCGAACTCTTCGCAGACATCAGTAGCGAAATTGCTTTCCCTATTGATGTCTCAAAATGCTATAGTATCTGGTAGGACACCTTCGCGTTAAATTAACTATAATTGCAAAAAAGAAAGAATAATCCTTGTGATCGCTCTTTCCTTTTGCCTAATCCAACTAATGCGATCGCTTCTAGGCGTTGTTCCTACTGATAACAGCAGTTAAGGAGGAATCAGTTGCTGCTTGATGACGATGATGGGGGCGATCCCCTTCGGGATCTGCTCCAGCAGTACGCTTTTCCTCTCCCCCTGAGTTTGCCTGTCCATGTGGAGATAAGTTAGACTATTGAGACTTTCATAAAAATAACCAATAATTAACAAATGACAGATATACCAACTTGGTTACAAGATACAATCTCAGAAGCTAAAGAGCGAGAATTGAAACAATTAGATTTAAGACCAATCAATAAAATTTGCTTTGTGTTCGTTATAGTTAAAGAATTTATTCATGGGGTAGGCTATAACTTCCCAATCCTGACTACTATCGAGAATTAAACCTCGACATTCTTGAACTATTTTCTCTGACATTGGAGATTCCAATTGATTATATTTCAATTGGACTAAGTTAGGATAATCCTTATGTTGATTGGATTGAATTGCATATTTATCTTTTAATTCAGATAAAGCAACTAATGAGGAAGAAAATTGACGAAGAAATTCAACTACTTTTAAAACTGGTTGGTTTGGTTTGTTCATTAGTAGGTATGGTCCTCATGAGTAATAAGCTGCGCGATAACTATACTACACCATCAGCCTAGTTTTGGCAACAGGAGGTAAAACTCCTGTTGCCAGCTTAGAGTCGCATGGAATTTTTGACAACTCTTCCTTAGACCAATTCCTCACACTTTGGTTAAGTACAAACTTTCTATCTATGCGCTGAAAAACAACTGTCAACTCCTCATTCTCTGTAATTAATATTCCATCTCCAGGAACCTCTAGCACTATCAGAACTATATCCAACATTAGAAGAAATGATTCTCGGCATTGAGGTGGATTGAGCCGAAAAATGATTTCCACATTAGGAGAAATTCCGAACTTGGCCTGAACGAGTTTTGGGTATTTATGTTGAGCAATGTGAATCCTGATTGCCTTTCCCTTGAAGAGAAAGGAGTTGTCTTCTTGTTGCTCGATGTCAACACTTGAACTCAATCTTGACAAAAGTCTTTGGCTTATATGATTAGGATCTTCCCTTGTAGCAATTTCTAGGAAATACTCTTCCCCAAACATGCTTTTTCTTTCTCTAGCTTCCCAAACATGGCCGTCGAGCTTATCAATCACTGCAATAACTCCTCCAGGAGTATGCCCTTCTTGAATTAATTGCTCTGAGAAACGACCGAACAGAAAATACATGGACTCTGACTTGAGATATTGCATGGGATTGAATTCATATGAACAATATCTTTCAGCTATCCGTCGATTGAGCTCAACTTTGGCAAGTTCAGCAGCAGTTTCAAGGGAAATCCTTGGATGTCTGTATTCTGAGCGAGCAATTATTGATTGGCCACCCCAAAGAGATATTTTCTCATGTTGATTTGCAGCCTCTTCGGCAGACATGTCAAGCCCCAGAAAAAAAGGGGGTTTCAATTCCTCACAAGTTGGCTTTGCCAACTCCTTATCTGAGGAAAAATTGGGACACTCAAGCAAGTAAATGTCATACATCTTTTGTTCCTGGTGGTTGAATCTACTAATTTATTCCCTGAAGACTATATTTCCTGTGAAACTTGGAGAAAAATCATCTAGCGAAATACTTTGACCTGAACCTATTCCCACCGGCAAGGGATCTCTTATGAAAACCCGTCCATTTTCAATTTTGTCTATAACTATAGCATGTAGTCCCCCTGTTCGACTCGTTCTAATATTGGCAGCAACAGAGCCATTACCTAAAGCTGCCTGGAGCTGATCCACACTTTGCTCACGAATGTAAACGAACCTTGTCAACTCTGGTTGATCCACGGCTTCACCTATATTTTTCAGAGCTTGGGGTAGATTCCTTAGAAATGCTCCGTCAATGTCTACACGAGCTGCACTTCTGACAAAAGCTTCTGGGATATTGACTCCAAAATCAGCGAGTAACATCCTACAACTGGCTGCTACGCAAGAGAAATCAAATGTTTGCCCAAGTAGAGGATGGTCAGCTGGTGGGATTTGACTCTCCCCGCTCTAAAGAGACGGGGATTCGCAAGCAGCCCAATAATGGACTCTTACAGGCGTAGTCAAAGCGCCGCTACTGACTCCTTCAAGACATAGTCCTAAAGTTGCCGCTACTTTTCTCAAAATGTTTGCTGCCCCATTGCAATCGGCGTTAATCAAACTGCCATTAGCGGAGCGATACAATCCTCTTTTAACTCGCTTTCCTGATGGGTTCCAGCTTTCGGGTTTTCCACCGAATGTCGGCAAGAAATCATCATCTAAAAACGATGCTTGCGAGGTATAACTTTCCTCTGTTTCAATGAATTCAATCTCGTACTGTTCGCACAACTGCTTGATGCGTTCCTTGAGTTTCGCCGTAGGAACTTGAACGAACTTTTGGTTATTTTTTGCTCCAATATCGATACCATTCTTTTGACCTTTGTTCCAACCAAAGACTATCCGACCCATGCCATTTTCTAAACAATAATTGATTACTAGCCTGGCTGCTTTATTGACTGCATCTCGCATTTGGCGATTGCGTTTTTCTGTAATATTTGCAAGTTTTCTTGACCAAAATCCTTGATGCCTTCCCTCTTTTATTGTAGCTATTTGTTTGTTATACCATTGGTTGACGGATTTAAGATGTTTCCCATCAACAATAAAGCTCTTGCCCGTGTTGCTGACGCAAGTCAACCAGTTATCGAGTCCGTGGTCAATTCCCAAGACTTTCTTTTTATCAACTTCGACTTGATGGGTTTCTAATTGGTACACCCACTCAACATAGAAGCAACCGTTACGAGGGAGAATCCTGACTTCTCTAATCGAATTGAAGTTTAGATTGGTGGGAAATGGAAGGAAGAAAGCATCGACTTTAAAAGCGGCTTTTACTTTCAAGCCGAGAGGAATTCGGACTTTCCCTTCCTTTAGTTTTAATGCCTGCCTGGGATAGGTTATAACTCCCATTCCTCCCTTTTTTCGATAATTCGGTAGTCGTGGACGGTTTTCTAGTTCTCCTTTTTTGTACTTTTTGGAAAGTTCCTTGAAAGATTCAAAGGACTCAGCAACTCCTCTCAACGTTTGTTGAGCAGCTTGAGAAAAAAGAAATTTAAAGTTTTGATTTTGCTTCAGCTGCTTTTCGAGTTCATATTTGCCGATAATATAGCCGCATTTAAAGTACCGCTGACGGGCGAGATATATTCCACAATTAATTAGCTTATTTGCGGTTACACAAAGATATTCTAGAAAAGGCAAGCATTCAGGGTTTTTGATTAAGTCTTGTTGGCATCCGTACATTATATTTACCTCTTCTTTTAC
>JH610595.1 GCA_000252485.1 Prochloron didemni P4-Papua_New_Guinea
GGCTTCGTTTTCCCGAGAGGTATCGTAAGGACTCGCCAACTCATCTGAGAATGCTCCACCTCGAGCCAGCTCATCTCCCAGTAAAGCTCCTCCACTGCTTACTCCATCTCCACCTCCAGGATCTTTAAACGTTTTGGCATTTACAATTATATTCGCCCTTAGTATAGTCCCATCCTCATTAGACAACACCGATGCTAAAGGACATGATATCACTGGTCCATTCACCTCTTGTGCTTGGCTCTGTTGCTGAGATTTAGATCTCCAGCAAAAACCTTAGACATGGTCAAAATCCAGAAATAGCAAGCTATTTGAGCGATGGGAGAAAAAAAAGAAAAAAATTTGCCAAAAAGCTTGACAAATCAAAACAAGCTCGCTATGATGAATATCGGTGTGAAAATTGGGACTGTAGTTCAATTGGTTAGAGCACTGCCCTGTCACGGCAGAAGTTGCGGGTTCGAGCCCCGTCAGTCCCGTCAAAAGCAATGAACAATGAACAATGAACAATGAACAATGAACAATAACGAACAATTGTTCAATGAGAAGTCTTTCAATGAACAATTTCTCAAACAACAAACAACAAACAACAAACAACAAACAACAAACAACAAACAACAAACAACAAACAACAAATAACCAACAACAAACAACAAAATGACTGTTAGGGTTCGTATTGCTCCTTCCCCCACAGGAAAATTACACATTGGGACCGCTAGAACTGCTGTCTTTAACTGGCTTTTTGCCCACAACCAAGGCGGAAAGTTTATCTTGCGGATTGAAGACACCGATACAGCGCGATCGCGCTCGGAATACACGGAAAGCATCAAATCAGGACTGGCCTGGTTGGGTTTAAACTGGGATGAAGGTCCCATCTTTCAAAGCGATCGCTTCCATCTCTACCGAGAAAAGATCCAAACTCTGCTAGATAAAGGTGTAGCTTATCGCTGCTATTGTACTGCAGAAGAATTAGAAGCAATGCGATCGGCGCAACTGGCCAGAAAAGAAGCTCCCCGCTACGATAACCGTCACCGCAACCTCACTGAGGAGCAAGAAGCAGCTTTCCTTGCTGAAGGGCGCAAACCCGTTATTCGCTTTAAAATCCATGACCATCGAGAAATAGTCTGGAAAGACCTAGTGAGGGGAACGGTGACCTGGAAAGGTAGCGATTTAGGTGGAGATATGGTTATTGCTCGAGCTGGGGATACAGAAGACCTGGGAGTGCCTCTCTACAACCTAGTAGTGGTGATAGATGATATAGATATGAGCATTACCCAGGTGATTCGCGGCGAAGACCATATTGCCAACACCGCCAAACAAATCTTGCTCTACGAAGCTTTAGGAGCAACAGTGCCCCAGTTTGCTCATACTCCCCTCATTTTAAATGACAAAGGACAGAAGCTATCCAAGCGGGATGGAGTCACTTCCATTGACGAATTTAGGAAAATGGGCTTTTTACCAGAAGCAATGGCTAATTACATGTGCTTGTTGGGGTGGACACCTCCAGATAATGAGGAAATCTTCAGCCTGGAGGGGGCAGCAAGTCAATTTAGCTTGGACCGGGTCAATAAAGCAGGAGCAAAATTTGACTGGGGAAAACTAGATTGGATTAACAGTCAGTATCTCCATCAAATGCCAGCAGAACAGTTAGTGGAGTTATTAGTTCCTTATTGGCAACAAGCAGGATCTGAAATAGATTTGGAAGGCCATCGCCCTTGGTTGGAAAGTTTAACAGCCATAATCGCTCCCAGTTTAACTCGTCTGACTGACTGTATTGCTGAAAGTCGGTTGCTCTTTGGCGACTCCATTAAATTGGACGAAAAAGCAAAGGAATTGTTACAACAAGAAGGAGTAGCTGAGATAATTAAATCAGTTCTTGCTGCCATAGAAGATAAACCCCAACTGACAGAAAGCGATGCCAAAGGGATAATCAAAGAAGTAACCAAAACCCAGAAAGTGAAAAAGGGATTGGTAATGCGATCACTTAGAGCGGGATTGATGGGAGAATTGACAGGTCCAGATTTACTCCAATCTTGGCTTTTACTCAATCAAAAAGGATGGGATAAAACCCGTCTTCATCAAGCATGTAGAGAATTAGAAATTAGCTAAATGTAGGGGCGCACAGCCGTGCGCCTTTCTCCCTGCGCTGGAAAAAACTCTCTCTTCCTCCTCCCTCTGTGTCCTCTGCGTCTCTGTGGTTTTTTAAAAGTGATCGCGCTAACGCGTTAACATTAATTACTATGTTTAGATCTAAACACATTATCTAATTCTTCTTTTTTCATATGAAAAGGAAAAGGATAGATTTTAGCATTTTGTTCCCGGCGATTGACGAATAATTCTCTAATAGCATCATCATCGGTGGGATGTTGTCGAATATAAGTTTTTAGTTCTTTACGAGTCATTTCTGTAAAGTTAGGTTTCGTCATCTGCGTAAAACTCCTAATTTCCATTTTCTCCACTTCGTGCCACAGGAAGAACTATAAGTGTCGGGGCATAATACATTTATTTCAAAAACATTACATCTGCTGCATCACCTTTGTACAAAGCGAAAGGGGCATTTTTCTTATCAACCTCTTAATTGCCTGCACTGCCCTTCGGCTACGCTCAGGGACCGCGTAGCCGAAGTGTTCATTGTTAATTGTTTATTGCTCATTGTTACATGGGGCGATCGCTTAGTGGGAGGACTTTCCAGTATAGCTCCAGCTTTAGCCCAACGGACAATAGACCTGATCATCGGGAAAACATGCAACGCCGAAAATATAGCCAAAGAGGGAAAATTGAGCTAATATGAACGTAGACCCTACCTGGAGAGGTGGCAGAGTGGTTGAATGCGGCGGTCTCGAAAACCGCTTCACCCTTACGGGTGACGGGGGTTCGAATCCCCCCCTCTCCGTTTAAGGTTAACAACAAGCAATTGACTAATAACTGCTATTTTCCTCTTTCCTATTTAGTTCCCACAAGAACTAAAAGCAATCCCTTCTCGTCTACCCAAAACGGGCTGAAACCTTACCAAGTAAGGATAATTACAATTTAATCCCCGTTAACTTGATAGTCTAGATGGGGATAAATTCCCACAAAAAATCACGAATGAAAATAGTCAGTAATTGGTTTAAATCCTTGGCAGTGGTTGCTGTAGCCGCTTGTGCCGCCATCGGGACCGTGAAAGAAGCACGAGGAGATACAGTAGCTTTTAGCTGGGAAGGCAAAGAGTCCATCGAAATTTACGTTCCTCCCCCAGACCTGGGCAATAGCAATCTTTGCCCGGAATTTCTGGAACCAGAAATAAGGGCGATCGCCGACCGAGTGGGGGGCAACTGGGGCATCATGATTACATCTTTAAATGATGGCGCTACTCTCTACTCCTACAATCCCGATCGCCTCTTAATCCCAGCTTCCAACGTTAAAATCCTCACCGCTGCTGCAGCCTTGCAACGGCTAGACCCCAGTACTTCCATTCGTTCCACTTCCTTAAGGAAATGGGTTGAAGTTACTTTACTCAGAAGCAACAACAACTACGCGGATGTATTGCTGAGTTATTTAGGGGGTTCCACCGCTGCCAGACAGACTTTAAGCGAATTAGGAGTTAACCCCGGTGGCTTTCGCATGGTGGACGGTTCCGGTTTATCGCGACAGAATGTTGCCACCCCGAGAGCCATAATTCAAACTCTCGATGCCATGAAGTTTGCTCGGGGAAGGGATATTTTCTTTGATTCTTTGCCTGTCGCCGGAGTGAGCGGGACTCTGAGGAATAGACTGAAACAGACCCCAGCCCAAAAAATGGTATTTGCCAAAACAGGAACTTTGCGAGGAGTGAGGGCTTTATCCGGTTATATGGAGCATCCAGAATATGACACTCTCATTTTTAGCATCATAGTCAATCAACCCAGTAAGGCCGGATATACTTTGGTCAAAGGTATTGACGATATTGTTCTGGCCATGAGCAACCTTTCTCGTTGCCAGTGATTTTGTTGTTGGTTGTTGGTTGTTGGTTGTTGGTTGTTGGACAATCTCCCCAGTTAAATGTAAACAAATATTACAATAATGCCGTCAAACCAGCTTGACCCCTTGACAGTAAAAAAAATAGTAGATAAAGTAGGATATATAAACCAAAAAATCAAAGGCTGGTCTAGAGGACTGTTTTCAAGACTTCATCCAATCTGAAGTCAACCGGGGAACACAAATCAAAGTGATATGCAGAACAAGCAAAAAGTCACACTATATATTCCGCCAGGACTTCATCGCCAGCTCAAAATAAGAGCAGCGGTGGACGCAGAATCAATGTCCGCAATCGTAGAAAAGGCGATCGCCTTCTACATGCAGCATTCAGATGTAGTGGAAAGAGTGGAAGCTGAAGATTACGGCAAAACTCATCAAGTCCACATTTGTCCCGAGTGCGACGCGGCAATGGTGATGCGAGAAGGGCAAATGGTTTCCCTGAAAAATCAGCCCACTGTGATGACAGAAGAGTTTCTGAGAGAAACAGTCCAATATCAGACAGGATCTCAAGAAGTAGAAGAGCTGGTTCTTTGCTAAAGAGGGTCGAAACAAGCTAACTGCAATCCCTAACGGGGTTAAACCGTCATTAACTCGACCGAATCTGAAAATTGACAACAAGCTAAAAACCAAGAGGGATAAGGCGAGTGTAGTTTCTGCCATTTTTCGGGTCGCATTCGTCACGAATTAAATTTTGAATTTTGAATTTTGAATTTTGAATTCTCCGTCAGGATATCAATAGGGGTCGATGTAATGAAAGAAGAGCTAAATATACTCATACAAGCTCAATATCCGCTCATCTACCTTGTAACTCATGAAGAAGAACGGGCCGAGCAAACCATATTTTCTATTGCTGAAAAGAATACAGAACATCGGCGTGTGTTTATCTGGACGGTGACCCACGGTATTGTAGAATACGGTCAGCCCAGCCAGACAACTCAGCACAATACAGTTTCTCCAGAAGCGGCCATTGAATGGGTAATCAGGCAAAAAGAACCAGGTATCTTTATCTTTAAAGACTTACATCCATTTATAGAAGCTCCAGCAACAACTCGGTGGTTGCGAGATGCCATCGCCTGTTTTAAAGGGACGGAGAAAATAGTCATTCTCATGTCTCCCGTTCAACAAGTTCCCATAGAATTAGAAAAAGAAGTAGTGGTCCTGGACTATGCCCTACCTAATTTGGAAGAATTAAATAAAGTTTTATCAGAAGAATTAGAAAAGACGAAATCTCGGCAAACCAGCAAGGAAGTGCAAGAAAAACTGCTTAAAGCAGCTCTAGGTTTGACCAGAGATGAAGCAGAAAAAGTCTATCGCAAAGCTAGAGTTAAAGCAGGTCGTCTCACTGCGGAGGAAGTTGAGATTGTTCTCTCCGAGAAACAACAAATTATTAAGCGCAATGGCATTTTAGAATATATAGAAGAAGACGAAACTATCGATGCTATTGGGGGCTTGGCGGAGCTGAAAAATTGGCTTAGACAGCGCTCCAACGCCTTCACCGAAAGAGCCAGGGAGTACGGACTGCCCCAACCTAAAGGAATGTTGATTCTCGGGGTTCCCGGTTGCGGTAAATCCCTCATTGCCAAAACTACTTCTCGCCTCTGGGGTTTGCCCCTGTTGCGCTTGGATATGGGTAGGGTCTATGATGGTTCCACTGTAGGGCGATCGGAAGCCAATCTGCGCAATGCCCTGAAAACAGCAGAATCAGTCTCTCCAGCAATTCTGTTCATCGACGAACTAGACAAAGCCTTTGCCGGTAGTGCAGGTTCTGCGGACTCCGACGGCGGTACTTCCAGCCGCATCTTCGGTTCCTTCCTCACCTGGATGCAAGAAAAAACCTCCCCGGTCTTTGTTATGGCTACCGCCAACCGGGTAGAAAGATTGCCAGGGGAATTTTTACGCAAAGGTCGCTTCGACGAAATCTTCTTTGTAGATCTACCCAATCTACAAGAACGACAAGATATATTTAGCATTCACCTCAACAAAAGGCGTTCCGACATCAGTCGCTTCGATGTAGAACAATTAGCCAAAGTTGCTGACGGATTTTCTGGTGCAGAGATCGAGCAGGCCATTATCGCAGCCATGTACGAAGCCTTCGCTCAAGAGAGGGAGTTTACGCAATTAGACATTATTGCGGCCATTAAATCAACCCTTCCTCTATCTCGAACCATGACGGAGCAGGTAACCGCCCTGCGCGACTGGGCGCGGCAAAGGGCCAGACCTGCATCCGCTTCCATCGCTGAATACCAGCGATTGGAGTTTTAACAAGCTTTCTCCTGCGCCCAACGGGAGGAAAGGCTAGCACAAGCTAGCAATTCAAGCGAAAAAGTCGTTCTAATAACCCAAATTAGGCGGCAGTAACCTTTAAAAATTGTTGTTTGTTTTATTCTTAAACTGGAGGAAATCCAAATGTCTCATTTCAGCACCCTACGCACCAAAATCGCCAACGCAGAAATCCTCAAGTCCTCTCTGTCCGATTTAGGAATCACCGTTAAGACCAATGCTGACGTGCGCGGTTACAACGGACAGCAAATTCGAGCTGACATTGTGGCTGTCCTGGAAGGAGAGTACGATTTAGGTTGGACTGAGAACAGCGAAGGCACTTTCGATCTCATTGCAGATCTCTGGGGCGTTGCTAAGAAGCACAACCAAACTGAGTTGATTAACTCTATCAATCAGAAATACGCTGTTAACAAAACCTTGACTCAAGTGAAGCAGCGCGGTTTGCAAAACGCTAACGTTAAATTGGTTGTGAAGTAATCAATCGGCATACTGTTCTCAAGGTGCAATATTTGAATACCTAGGGGCGCACAGCTGTGCGCCCCTAGTCGTTGTTTTAGACACGTAGGGTGCGGCAC
>JH610596.1 GCA_000252485.1 Prochloron didemni P4-Papua_New_Guinea
TTGGTTGTTGGTTGTTGGTTGTTGGTTGTTGGTTGTTGGTTGTTGGTTGTTGGTTGTTGGTTGTTGGTTGTTGGTTGTTTGGGCCTGAATATGTATTTGTCAACGTGGGGTAGCCCTGGGGGCTGCCTAAGACAGGGCTTACGAATTTGTCTGAATAAGCAGAAAATGCTCTGTGAATTTAGGACTAGCTATGATCTAATAACTAAAAAAGAGACAATCCCCTAAAGGAAAATTGTTTTTTTTGCTAAATTTTCCTATTTAGATAGAAAAATAAATGCTATATTGGTCTTTAGTTGTTGAGAAAACTTCCTATCAAAAATTGGAGTTAAGAGATAAAAGCTCGTTAAATCAACTGATAGTGCTTGAAATAGGCTTTTTACTGCTCTAGCTTAATTTTACTCAATCTTATTATGACCAAACCAGCAATTCTCGATCTAGACTCAGTTAGCAAAAAATTTCCCAACCAGAATACTCCCGCAGTTACTAATATTAGCTTTACTCTCCAACAGGGAGATTTACTGGGATTATTGGGCCCATCTGGCTGTGGGAAAACTACGCTCTTGCGAATAATTGCAGGATTCGAGCAACCTTCTAGGGGTAAGGTGGAGTTGGCAGGAAGGCTGGTATCGGCTGCAAATTGCTGTTTGGCTCCAGAACAGAGGAATACGGGGATGGTATTTCAAGATTATGCTTTATTTCCCCATCTCACCATCGCTGAGAATATTGCTTTTGGTTTAAAAAGAGGTCACAAGCAATATTCTCGCCAACAAATAAAAGAGAGAATTGGAGAAGTTCTGGTATTAGTGGGATTGGCAGGGTTAGAAAAACGCTATCCTCACGAACTTTCTGGAGGACAGCAACAGCGTATTGCTCTTGCCAGAGCTTTGGCTCCCCAACCGGAAATAATTCTCCTGGACGAACCCCTGAGTAACCTGGATGTGCAAGTGCGCCAACGACTGCGCCAGGAAATCCGCTCTATTCTCAAAGCTAGTGCAACTTCGGCAATTTTTGTGACTCATGATCGCGAAGAAGCTTTAGCCATTTCTGATCGCATAGCGGTAATGTCTAATGGCAGATTGGAACAAATAGGTACTCCGGAGGAAGTTTATAGTCAACCTGCTTCTCGTTTTGTGGCTGAATTTGTAGGGCATGTTAATTTCCTCCCGGCGCAACGGCAAGGAAACTACTGGAGAACGGAAATTGGCAAATTCCAGCTAGAAAATGAGGTTAAATGGGAGATGGCTGAATTAATGCTGCGGGAAGAAGAGATTTTGGTGCAACCGGATCGCAGTGGAGCGGTAGTGGTGAGTGATCGCCAATTCCTGGGTCGAGAGTATCGCTATTGCTTGCAAACTGCTTCGGGACAAGAACTCCACGCTCGCACTGCAGTTGATACTCAATTACCAGTGGGGACGCGAGTACAATTGTCCATAGCAACTCCGACACCGCCTATTTTCCCCTCGATGAATATTAGGGATGGCAAATCGGAGTTAGAATTGGCAGCCATGGCTTAGTTGGTTGTTATTTGTTATTTGTTATTTGTTATTTGTTGTTTGTTATTTGTTCAGGACTTACGCAGCCACGCTATCAGTAGGGTGCGTTCGTAACGCACCACACTACCTATAGTGTCTTCGACCAAATTTTGCGTAAGTCCTATTGTTGTTGGTTGTTGGTTATTGGGAAATTGCTCATAGTGCTTTATTATAAGAATAACCAAATAGTTATTTAGTTGGATAGTTTTAGCTATGGCCAATGATTCTTCAGTGCTGTTCGCATCAGTAGCCGATTATTTCAAAGTACTCTCAGAAACAAGCCGTTTAACGATTTTGGATGCACTGCGAGAATCCGGTCCCATGAACGTTACGGAAATTGCAGCAGCTACCGGCTTAGGTCAAGCAAATCTATCGAAACACTTGAAAGTATTGACCCAAGCGGGATTGTTATCCCGTAACCCTGCTGGTGTGAGCGTTTACTACGAGATTATCGATCCGGTTATTTTTGATTTGTGGGAGTTGGTGTGCGATCGCCTTAAGCAAAGACTGCACCAACAAGCTCGCAGTTTGGAACAATTTCAAATTTTAAGATAATTGAATTGGGTAGTTTTTAGTTGACTTAGAATAAATATAGATGAGTGTATTTTTCGTAGGTTGGGTTGAGGTAACGAAACCCAACACAACAAACCGTGCTGTTGGGTTAAGCGATCGCTTGAGTTTTTCGGGGATTATAATGCGCTCATATATGAATATTGTATCTCAATATTTTCAATATGTCTAATCAAGGATTGGGTATTTATGTGGATATTCTGCTTTAAGCTTGTCTTTTTCTAGCTTTTCCCTACATGCATTAGTAATCCAAATAGCCAAGCTATCCGAACTCTTAGAAGCTTCCCTTACCGCATCATCTAAACTCAGAGGAAGTCTCAAAGAGATAGTTTTGCCTTTAGTCTCTGGATAAGGACTGGTAAATGTTCCCAAAGTAGATCGTTCTTGTGCCGCCATCTCAGATAACCCCGTGTATACAAGTTAATTATAGCGCATCACTAGTAATCTGATTTATAAGAAATTCTAATAATAATTATAAGATAGTCAGATATATTGTGTCAGGTTAAAACCCATGAAACTACCGTGTATACACGGTAGAATAGAGAAATAGAACAAAGCTAATACTATTAAATTTGAAGAATGGGCTAAACAACAGTCAAATCAATCGACCTAGAAAATTCAAGCAATTATACTTTGCTCAAGCGATCGCCTTCTCTAGGGATAAGTAGAAATGTGTTTACACCAAGCAATTCAAGTCAACTTCTGAACAGTCAAGAACCTCTTGTTCTGGAGTTATTTGGTGGCAAGACCGGGAAAGTTCCTGGGGCCATCAACATTGACATTATTGCCGAACAGGGAATCAGGGCTAACTTGCTGACAGACAAACTTTCCTTTGTTCCTAGTAACAGTGTTGATGAGATAGTCACATTTAATCCATTTATTCCAAAAGAAGCTGGAGGCACAGGGATACTAGATTTTCTACCAGAAGCCGCCCGAACTCTGAAGCCGGGGGGTAGAATAATAATTAGTGGAACTAGGAATAATAAGTTTACAAAATTAAAAAGTTCGATAGACTTAAATAGCTTACAATTACGGCTAGTTGAGAAACAGGTAACACTTCCTAATCGTTTCTCGAATCTTAAGTTTCACCGTACTGATGGAAGTGAAATACCTCAAAGCAGCATCGTGACCACCATTCTGGAGAAAGTTGCCCAATGACATATATACGAGGATACTTTGACGATTTACACTTTACTGAGAGTAATATAAGTGGATTTCAATTCTCAGGGAAAGATTTGGTTATTACCATTGATTCCGGATTAGCCATCTATGATGAGCATCCATTAAAAGACCATCATAGAATGTCAGATCCTTGTCGCTTGGTGTTTAAAAATGTTGTATCATCTCAGCGACATTTGGATATCTATGCCGGAGATCCAAAAACTGATGGGTTCAGAGAGTCCAAGACAGTTACGGACAAGTTAAACAATGACTCCACAAGTCAATCCTATGAAGAATACTCCTTAGAAGGAGTCCTACTTCAACCGAAAGCATGGGTGACATGGGATATTCTTGCTGAAGACTTCTATCTCGACGATCTAAAAGATTAAAAAAGATTAAAACGCTCTCAGTATCAGGATTTTTCTTGCTTAGATTGAGACTTCAGCATTCAAGGATTTTCTCAAAAAATCTAATTTTCTGAGGGCAATAATATCCAATCTCTAATCTATCGATAGGGTAGTAATGGAGGATTTTCTCAAAAAATCTAATTAGACAATGGCAATAATACCCAATCTCTAATCTATCGATAGGGTAGCAATGGAGGATTTTCTCAAAAAATCTAATTAGGCGATCGCGGTAATACCCAATCTCTAATCTATCGATAGAGTAGCAATCAAGGATTTTCTCAAAAAATCTAATTAGGTGATCGCGGTAATACCCAATCTCTAATCTATCGATAGAGTAGCAATCAAGGATTTTCCCCAAAAATCTAATTAGACCATGACAATAATAGCCAATCTTTAATCTATCGATAGGGTAACAATCGAGGATTTTCCCCAAAAATCTAATTAGACCATGGCAATAATACTCAATCTTTAATCTATCGATAGAGTAGTAATGGAGGATTTTCCCCAAAAATTTAATTAGACCATGGCAAGGGTGTGGTCAAAACCAGTTGTTTTCGGCTAATACCAATTCTCTATTAAGCGCAGTGTTACAGAGAATTGGTATAAATCTGTATTTATCAATGTGGGGTAGCCCTCTGGGCTGCCTAAGAGTCAAGAGACTATTGATACTGCTTTTGGCCTGCTGTGGTGGGCAATGCCCACCCTACTAGAAAACTCTATCAACTACTTTTGAACACACCCTGATCGCAATAATACCCAATCTCTAATCTATCGATAGAGTAACAATCAAGGATTTTCTCAAAAAATCTAATTAGGCGATGGCAATAATACCCAATCTCTAATCTATCGATAGAGTAGTAATCAAGGATTTTCTCAAAAAATCTAATTAGACGATCAGCTTCGCTGGCGCTGCGCGTACTGCGGAGCAGATCCCTGCGGGAGCGCAATAATACCCAATCTCTAATCTATCGATAGGGTAGTAATGGAGGATTTTCTCAAAAAATCTAATTAGGCGATGGCAATAATACCCAATCTCTAATCTATCGATAGAGTAGCAATCAAGGATTTTCTCAAAAAATCTAATTAGGCGATCAGCTTCGCTGGCGCTGCGCGTACTGCGGAGCAGATCCCTGCGGGAGCGCAACAATACCCAATCTCTCATCTATCGACAGAGTCATAGATCCCCTCTTCATCCAACTGCACTATCCATGAAAAAATTACTCGTGAGAATTATAAATTAGATAACTTAGCTAAGAAACCGGGTTTCTAGTATTATTTGAGGGATTAATGCCGAAATTTCTGTCAGAAACCCGGTTTCTATCCCATGGAACAACCTAAAGTCTCCCACACCAAACTAGCTAAACGTTCCGCACTAGATCGGGATTTTTCTTGCTTAGATTGAGACTAAAGCCTGATGTTGTTGGATAGCTTCTTTTAAATGGTTGTTAGGGGTAGGCGGATTTTCCATAAGACTAAAAATTCTATCCGCATCTTGGAGTGATAAGTGAATCACCTGTTCTGTATTGATCGCTTTTTCGGCTTCTTTAACCGCAGCCTTTTGTAAAGTATCTTTGACCGATGCAGTTCGCCTAGCTGTTACGGGAGTATCATTAGGGGTGGTACTTGCCATCTAAATTTATTCCTCAATTTCTTTCACTATAACCAAACAAATCTTGATAGCTGTCTAATCTATCGATAGAGTAGTAATCGAGGATTTTCTCAAAAAATCTAATATGAAATCCGAAAAAGAATGCTACAGATACAATAAAAGTTCGAGAGTTTTTACGGATAGGGCAATGCTTATCTGTGAAAAGTCCCCCAATGGTCACGGGGGATTTAGGGGGATAGAAGCTATTTGTAGCAACAATTATCGTATTTGATATAATTTTGCGATCACGCAGTGGCAGGCTCCGCCTGCTCGCGTAGCGATCCGCTCCGCGGTGCGCGAAGCGCCGCTCTTAGCGATCAGCTTTGCTGGCGCTGCGCGAGCGCAATAATACCAAATCTCTAATCTATCGATAGGGTAGCAATCAAGGATTTTCTCAAAAAATCTAATTAGACAATGGCAATAATACCCAATCTCTAATCTATCGATAGAGTAGTAATCAAGGATTTTCTCAAAAAATCTAATTAGGCGATGGCAATAATACCCAATCTCTAATCTATCGATAGAGTAGTAATCAAGGATTTTCTCCAAAAATCTAATTATATCAAATCTAAAAATGGTTGCTACAGATATAATAATTAGTAAAAGCTTTAACGTTGGCTCCCCCCCCAGCCCCCTCCCCCC
>JH610597.1 GCA_000252485.1 Prochloron didemni P4-Papua_New_Guinea
AGTAATTCATATTATCAACAAATCTCTGGGCTGTTGGGTTTCGTGACCTCAACCCAACCTACGAAGAAACTATAATCAAACTTTGTATAAAGCGTGCATGGGCATTTTTCTTATCAACCTCTTAATTGTTAATTGTTCATTGTTCATTGTTCATTGTTCATTGCCCTCACCAAACTAGCTAAACGTTCCGCACTATCTTTAACCGCCAACTCTGCAGTTTTCCTAGTCATTGCTTCCAGTCGTTGCGGTTCCTGCAGCAAGTCCAAAACCAAACTTTCCAACTTAGAAGGGGTTAGTTCTGATTCCGAACAGACCAAAGCCGCACCTGCATCCCCAAATAATTTAGCGTTCAAAGCTTGGTGATTTTCCGCCGCATAGGGATAGGGAATCAAAATTGCTGGAGTTTCAGTATAAGCTAATTCCGTCAGGGTCCCCGCACCAGCCCGACTAATAGCTAAATTAGCCCGTTGCAGCAAACCAGCCATATTATCGGAGAAAGCCATGGGGAAATACTGGGGATGTTCCAGACTAGCTGCATCTGGGTCTCTATCTCCTGTTAAATGAACTACTACCGCTCCTGCGGCAAACCAAGCGATCGCGCACTGTCGCACTAATTTATTCACCGCTACAGCCCCTTGAGAACCCCCTGCCACCAAAATCATGGGGACTTCCGGCTGGATGGGCAAATCTAAGGGTTGGCTGGTGCGAAACTGCTGCCTCACGGGAGTACTGACATAGACCGTGGGAGTATCAGGAAAATATTGAGCTGTGGGTTCCATGCCCAGAGCAATGGTGCTGCACCAACCCCCCAACAAGCGAGTTACTTTACCAGGAATAAAATTGGATTCGTGAATAATAACTGGTATACCTTGCAGTTTAGCGGCGAGAATGGCCGGTGCTGCAATATATCCTCCAGTAGTAAAAACAATATCTATCTCTTTTTCTTTCAATAACTGCCGCACTTTAAAAATAGAACCAACCAGACCGGAGAGAGTAGAGATAGTATTCAAACCGAGACTCTTTTGAAATCCTCCCACGGAAATAGTATGAAGGGGATAGCTCTCGGGAACCAAGGTTTGTTCTAATCGGTCAGGAACTCCCAACCAATGGATTTGGTAGTCACTGAGTTGTTCCGCCACGGCCAGAGCTGGAAATAAATGTCCTCCCGTACCGCTGGCAGCTATGAGCAATCTCTTTGAATGTTCCGACATTTGTGCCTTCTGAATTTAACCGTTTACAATATATATAGGGTTCCTTAGTCAATATGTACAACTATAAACCTGCGGACTGCTTCTGCACCTATTTCTGGGGTACCTCACAAGTATGAGAAATGCTATATACTGGACCATGAGAGTGTTTACTATGATATCAGAGCAACCGCAGGTTGCTGTATAACTATCAACTGTCCACTATCAACTGTCAACTGCTATATATCAATCTTTAAACTGCTCGCCCATGCGCAATTTTAGAAT
Organism: Prochloron didemni P4-Papua_New_Guinea; assembly: GCA_000252485.1. Taxonomy (GTDB): domain Bacteria; phylum Cyanobacteriota; class Cyanobacteriia; order Cyanobacteriales; family Prochloraceae; genus Prochloron; species Prochloron didemni. Next base: position 1,473 of record JH610597.1, read on the forward strand.
TTCCCCACAATCGTCTTTTGCCCCCGTCCGTTGGTCAATTTCCCTTGTACTTGGTTTTACTATGGCTGTCAGTGCAGGACCGGTGGTGCGAGCTGAGAGTCCTGACACTGCGCCGACAGAACTAAAAGAGGTTCTCCGGGAAATTGAAACCGCTGCTAATAATCAAGATGTAGAAGGGGTGATGCAGTTTTACGATGCCAATTTTCAACATTCAGATGGTTTGCAGCGGAATAGTTTTTCGGAAGCTTTGAGTCAAATGTGGGAGAATTATCCCAGGATTGAATATGGTATCGAACTGCTGTCCTGGGAAAGAGAAGGTGGGGAGTTAGTAGCGGAAACAGTTACCCAGATAGAAGCCAGCCAGCGGCTTCAGACCAGGTTGATTTTGGTTAATTCTCGAGTGCGATCGCGCCAGTATTTTCTCAATCAAAAGCTGGTGAGACAGGAAATTTTAGCGGAAAAAACAGAAGTTACATCTGGGAGTAATCCTCCAGAAGTCAAAGTTATTTTACCGGACAGAGTTCGAGTTGGAGAGGAATTTGACTTTGATGTTATTGTTCAAGAACCTTTAGGAGAAAATTTCCTTTTGGGAACGGCAATAGAAGAAAAAATTGATAATCTAAACTATCTCAATCCCAGCAGCTTTGAGTTAGAATTACTCTCAGCAGGAGGAATTTTTAAGCGGGTTACTGCACCCGAGGAAGCAGATAATCGCTGGTTTTCTGCCATTATAGTGCGGGCAGATGGCATTACCATGATTACTCGGCGGGTATTGGTAGAAAATTAAGCAGTTGATAGTAGTTGATAGTTGATAGTGGATAGTTGATAGTAGTTGATAGTTGATAGTTGATAGTGGATAGTTGATAGTAGTTGATAGTGGATAGTTGATAGTGGATAGTTGATAGTTATACAGCAACCTGCGGTTGCTGGAACTCAATAGTAAACGTAGTCTTTGCAGGCAACCAACAACAAATAACCAACAACCAACAACTAATTACCAATTCTTCTTTTATAAGCGTTGTGGCTCCAACTTTTGGCAGTTCTTTTATAAGGCAATTGTATATGTTGGGTAATAAAATATCTCAATTCCCACTGACTTAAAATTAACAATCTCGGCCACAGGTGGTAATCTGTATAGGTAAGATAAGGAAGCAAACTACTGGAAAGCTTGCAGGTTATTAAACCTGGCCCAGTTTGTAACCACGGCCCATCTGCTGAATAATTAATTAAGTTAGTAACAGCTTGAGCAAATGCTGTGCGGATTACCATTTGACCTGGGATACAGCCGAGAAAATTATTGCCCATGCAAGCTCCATCTTCTTGCAAAAGTACTAACTCTGGGTTAAGGGCAATCATGGGATTTAATGACTGACGAGCTAGATCGTCTGCATCTGCGTAAAATCCACCCATTTTATTCAAGTAAGCTAACCGAAAAAAGTCTGCTTGGCTGGCAGGTTCCTCGCAATTTTTAAATGCTTTCAATACTCTTGGATCTGGATAGTAATGCTCTTTCAAGAAAGCCATCGCCCCATCAAAGGAAAACCGAATGTATTCATATTCCGGATTAAGATTCCTCCAGGTTTGAGAGAGTTTTTCTACTTCCTTTGGTGGGGAAGGCTCGTCCCAATATTGTACGATTCGTTTAGGAATAGAAGGCAACTGACTTTGGCTACCAGGTAAAGCCTGGCGAACTTTGTCAAAAATCAATTGGTGTCGCAACTCCCTCGCCAGGTAAATAGCCGCTCCCAAATAAGAAGGTTCTTGGGCTATGATATTACCCAGGGCAATCAGTCGATCCTCTCCTATTTCTTCCTCTGCTGCCATTAATTGTGCCAGTAATGGTGGAGCAATCTTAAATGCGTTAATTCTCTGTGCTAGATTGCTAATGAGAGGAACGGGAACTTTTCCTGGCGGAGTTTTCAAACCCAGTTCTTCTGTAGCTAATTGCAGCTGTGTGAAAGCTTCATTAATTTTACCTTTCAGCAGCAAAGTAACTGCCAGTCTATTGCGATTATGAGTTGTTGGGGAACTGGCGATGGAGGCCCGAAAGTGACCTTCTGCTTTCTCATAATCGTACTGATGAATGGCAATCTCACCCCGGAGTTGCTCTGTTTGTTGGATGTAGGTGGCGCGATCGCTCTTAATCTCTTCCAACAGTTCAAGTACAGCCCCATAATCACCTGCCTGCATATAAACCCTAGATAAAAGGAAAAGCAAGGGGAAGTGATGAGGAAAGCGATTCCGTGCTTGTTTAAGCCATTGTTCGCTCAGTTCCAAGTTCCCCAAGCGCAGGTTCAGTTCCGCTATTTTCAGAGGGATTGCCACAGCATGGGGCAGGCGATTTTGAGACTCTTCCAAGAGAGCGAACCCCTCGTCAATTTCTCCTTGAAGAAACATCAAATTGGCCAAAGCTGCAGGTATTTGGGTATCAAAGGGATATTTGTCATAAGCTAGTTCATACCACTTCCGTGCAGTATGCCAATCTTCAAGAGCCATGGCTAATTGGCCTAACTGCGTCAGTAATTGGAGGTTCGGTCCTAATAACTGGTAGGTTTCTTCCAAAAGTTGAATGGCTTTTGTAACTCCACCGGACCGACTGAGAGTTTTCCCTAATTGAAGTCTGGCGTTTAAATGCTTGGGCTCCATGGCCAGAATGCTTTTATACAAATCAGCCGCTGCAGGGAGATCCGGTATTTCTTGGAAGATGCTGCCAAGTAACATCCTCCCACGGATATCTTCTGGGTATTGTTCTAGTACCGACTCCACTTCTTGGCGTGCGTCGTCCAACCGCCCCAGTTCCCGCAGTTCTTCCATGGCACATAGTCGAGCATCTTTCTCTTGAGTTGGATCTGATGCAGTTGCAAGTGCTTGGCGAAACCAGTTTAAGGCGGATTCTCTTTTACCTCGTTGTCGCTCTAGATGAGCGAACTGAATTATAACTTGGTATTCATCGGGATACTGTTCTAGAAGCTGCTGAAGTTGGATTTCTGCACGGTCAAGCTGGTGAAACTTCCTTAAAGTTTCTACTATTTTTAAACTAGGTTTCAAGCTATCTAGATGGCAATCTTTCGCTTGTTGAAAGTACGCGATCGCCTTTTCCAGTCCATGGCGCTTCTGCTCTAGTTCTCCCAGTTGAAATAAAATCTTGACATTTTGAGGATGATACTCTAAAGCTGTTTGCAGTTGTTGTTCGGCTTCAGCAAATAACCCAGCAAACTGCAACTCCTTTGCCACATTTAAATTAGCTTGAAGATGACTTGGATCGCGAGACAAAGCCAGTTGAAAATACTCCATGGCCTTAACTCTATCTTCTGGCTTTCTATATAGTTCTCCTAGGGGTATGAGCAATCTAATATCATCTTGGAAAATATTCCGAGCATTTTCCAGAATCGCGATCGCCTCTTCAGTTTGTCCCAGTTCTTTAAAACTTTTGGCTAGTTTCAAGTGCCCGTTTATATTTCTGATATCAAGACCAATAATCTCTTGATATACTTTAATGGCTGCGGAAAAGTCGAGTTTTTTTTGCAGGATACTGCCGAAAATCGCTTTTACTTTGATATTTTCTGGCCACTGTTGTAATATTGGTTCCATAGTATCAACTGCTTCATCTAAGCGATTCAATTCTCGTAGAATCTCGATGGCTAATAGTTGGGCATCTCTAACTTGAGTTGGGTTAGATGCAGTTTCCCTTGCTTTGTTAAACCAATTTAATGCTTGTTCTCTTTCACCACGCTTTTTTTCTGTATCTCCCAACTTAACGAGAATTTTATATTCATTGGGATTCTTTTCTAGAAGTTTAGTTAGATGGATTACTGCATCATCAAAGTGTTTTTGTTTGCGGAAAATATCTGCTATTTTCAGATTTTGTTCTAGCAAATTAGGTTCTGCATCTGCAGCCTGTTGATAGTAGCTTATAGCTTTTTCTAGTTGTTGCCACTTCTCTTGAAGTTCCCCCAATTCCATCATAATTTTATATTCATTGGGATGGTATTGTAGGACTGTTTGCAGTTGTTGTTCTGCTTCAGCAAATAACCCAGCTTCCCGCAAGGCTATGGCTAAATAAATATTAGCATTGAGATGATTGGGTTCTGTCTCCAAAACTTTTTGGAAGCAGTCCATCGCCTTTGCTAGATTTTGTTGCTTCTGGTATACTTGTCCTAGCTTAATTAAAGCTTTGAGACGTTTTGGCTTGATTGCCAGTAGGGCTTCGAGATTTTCCTTCGACTCGGACCATCGCTTAAAATAAAATTGTTCCGTAGCTAATTCTAACCTTGCTTCCACATGGTTTGGGTTGAGTTTTTTTACTTCCTCAAAGGAAAGTAGAGCTTGAGAGCGATTGCCCAGTTGACGATATATTCTTCCCAGTTCCATCCATCCAGGGATAAACTTGGGAAACTCTTCTACTAGGGTTTCAATTTTACTTGCGGCTGCTTGAAGATCGCCTGTTTTTTTAATTTTCAAGCTTTCTGCAAGACGTTGTTTGGCTATTTCCTTACTAGAGTGATCCATTTGCGAACAATTAACAATTAACAATTAACAATTAAGATTATACCACTATCCACTATCCACTATCCACTATCCACTGTCAACTATCCACTATCAACTATCCACTATCAACTTTTAACGCAATCCTTTATCTTTTAACAACTCATCAGCCCAAATCCTATCAACTTTAGATAAAGGTGGGATTGGTTTCTGACTGTAATCTATAACTAAGTCGTAACTAGACTGGTAGTATATTTCATCCAGCAAAAGTTGTAAATTAACAATAGGGTTTTCATCTTCTGGACGTAAAGGCAAAGGAAAAGGAGGAATAGGGTTGGCTAAATTAAAAGCATAAAGACTTGCTTTAGGTCTTTGCTGACTTTCACTAATTGCTAAAATTCGATAATTTTTCTCTAGTGTATCCCTCAAAGTGAGCATTGGCTTATATTGGCGCAGTAAATCTATTTCCACTAAATTAGTGCCGCTAGCTAAAATCATTTCCCGTTTGGCTTGATATTGTTTTCTTCCTTTCCCTTCACGTTTATTAGCAGGAGAAAGAACTTCTATGGCCGTTACAACTTCGCTACTAGCTAGATCTCTCACTTCTAAATAACCTTGTTTAATCTCTTTTGCCAGGGGCAAAATGATGGTGAAGGGCTGGACGGGAGAAGCAACAGCAACATTAGTAGCGGTAGACTCCGTAATTCTAGCACTAGATTGCAATACTGATGTATCAGGGATACCTACTAGGAGAGAATCCTGTCCATCAGTTTGATAGATTGCTTCTTCCACTACCACTCGATACTTGGGACGCAAGTGAGGAGCTAAAGAAATAGCGATCGCTGTAATAACGCGGTGATGTACGTTAGGCCAAGTGCTAGGATGCTCTAGATATGGGTCCATTCCTGGAAATGGTGAAGGCATGATCGTATCTCCAATGGTATCTCCGAAGCGCTATAACTATCAGTTTAACATAGCAGCACAACGAGAACTAGTCAAAGAAACCCGGAATAAACCCCAGCCTTTGTTGCAAACAACTAATACTTGAATAAAAAACAAACTAGACTCTTATTGGTTTCCAGAAAAAAGAGCGATCGCCACCAGACAAATAATTTTCTTTAAGTCATAAACAAATAGATTTCAGCCAAGAAACCGGGTTTCTAACATTATTTTGGGTTCATATCTAGATTTGTAAAAGAAACCCGGTTTCTAAACCCAGCCTTTCTTAACTAATAGTTGAATAAAAAATAAACCAGACTGTTATTGGTTGCCAGAGAAAAGAGCGATCGGCTTCGCTGCCACTGCGTGATCGCGAAGCGCCGCTCTTAGCGATCGCCACTATCCAAATAATTTTCTTTAAGTCATGAATGTAAAATCCAATTAAATGGTAGATTGGGTTGAAGTAAGAAAACCCAACCTGCTCGATTAATTTGTCATTTTTCATTGTACAGATGATTGAACTAACTATCCAACAGCGGCAAACTGTAGCGCAAGAAAAAGAAACACCTCCTCGCGCTGTAGACCCAGATACAGATACTACCTACGTCCTGATTAAAGAAGAAGTGTACGCGCGGTTGAAAACACTTTTAGAGGAACCAGAAGGCAGCCAATTTCTCGATGATATGTATCCTTCGGTGATGGAAGTTTTTGGGAGGGATGGCTGGGACGATCCAGCGATGGATATCTATAACGATCTAGATCCCCGCAGGCAGTCATGAATGTACAACGAGGTGATGTGGTGTTGGTGGATTATCCCTATACTGATGGCAGTGGGACTAAGGTGCGGCCTGTCCTTGTAGTCCAGAACGACCGAGACAACCAACGGCTGAGAAATACTATCGTTGCCCAAATCACTAGCGCGACCCAACGAGCCTTAGAACCAACCCAGTTATTAATTCCAATCAACACTGCTGAAGGTCAACAGTCTGGGTTGAGACAAGATTCTGTTGTTAATAGCGTCAATCTACTTACGTTAGATAAGAGTAAGATTCTGCGCAAGATTGGGAAACTGCCAGATTCTACTATGGAGAAAGTTGATAACTGTCTAAAGGCTGCGTTGGAGTTATTCTAAAAAGAATCTCTTTCTTTGGAATGGATTTCAGCCCATTCGCCGGGTTTCTAAGATTATTTTGGGATTAATACTTAGATTTTTCAAAGAAACCCGGTTTCTAAACCTCAGTCTTTATTGTAAACAACTAATACTTGAATAAAAAAATAAACTAGTCTCTTATTGGTTTCCAGAGAAAAGAGCGATCAGCTTCGCTGGCACTGCGTGATCGCGAAGCGCCGCTCTTAGCGATCGCCACTATAGAAATAATTTGATTTAAGTCATGAATATAAAATCGAATCAATTAGTTCCAGGCGCTTAGGTTTTTCTAATTATACGATAAATATCCAATAATAGTCAATCTCTTAAAGAAAATACAATTTATGCGTAGGGTGCGTTAGCGACAGCGTAACGCACCAGCCCAAATTTATAAATTACTATAGCTATACCCTTTCTTGTACAAGCAAATCTGGGCTAATTGCTTCTTAAAGCAGGAATCAGTGGATTATCTCAAGAAACTGTTGAAACCAATCGTAGTTTGTAGCCAGATTTTGCCATAATTGCAACCCAGCATCAGCACCCACAAGTATCGCTGAGATAATAGTAGCTAGGTGACAAATTAATTCGAGACGATAATTGATTTTCAAGGTCAACCTCCCGAGTAAGATAGTCTATACTAATAAATGAATAAACCAACCAAATGTGACATGTGTAAATGGTTTATATTTTAGATAAATAGTTGGACAAATAAAAGCACAGCAAACTAGAGCTGCGCTTTTGACAGAAGATTAATTTAAATTAAATCTCGATCCCCATTAAAAAGCTCCTCTGCTTCTGACTCCTCCATGTTTAAGAATTCGAGCAATTTTAGAAGCTCTTCCTCAGAGAAGGAATCATCTTCATTGTCTATTTCTGATTCATGGAGCTTTTCCGTTAACTGATGATTCTGGCCATAGACGCTATGAGAATCTTCAGGTGAGACAAATAACTTGGTAATTTGTGTTATTCCCCATTGACAATCTGAGAACTGTGTTAGTTCATTATTCATGTTTTGTGATTGACATGTGTGCCCAGTATTGAGGATAGATACCAAACCTTTTGAGATGAATAGGAGATAGACTATTTAAGAATAGTCTATCTCCTATTCTCCGATTCAGAATTCTAGTTGCAGGTTTTAGCAACTAGTTTTTCGTACTTGTTCTTGAGCTTTTTGCCAGCGCGGCTACCTTTTTGTGTTAAGGTATTGAGATTTCCATGGAAGTCTAAACGCCGAGCAATTTCTTTCCAGGATAATTTACGGATGATTCGTAGTTTGATTAGTTTCCGTTCCTCCTCGTTTAACTCTTTAAGTGCTTGTTGAAGCAACTGGAGCTGTTGTTTGTTTTCTTCATCTTTTATTAAAGCATCAATACTGGCGATGTACTTTTCAGACGGAACCTTTTCCTTTAGTGAAAACGAATTGGAGCCATCAGAATCGCGGGATGGAGAATCAAGAGAAACATGGTTTTGCTGCTGTTTCATCTTGCGACCAATTTGGAAACAGAGATTCTGAATCGTCTTTCGCATCCAGGCTTCTGGATTGGGAATGTCTTGCCCTTTTTGAATTCGTTCGCAACCTATTAAATAAGCGTCATGTATTACATCATTAGCTTGATAAGAGTTGCTTAAAACCCAATTATATTTTTGCTCAATTTGCTTGAGAAATTTAGGGTCGATCACCAATTTAGATGCTTGATGAAGAAAACGGTTGTTATTTAGCATGCTTAAATAAGTTTTGTGTACAACTGGTTGTATGACTTACTAAATTAGCCACTTTAGCAGTGTTCCAAACATATGCACACTAAACTTAAATAAAGTAGATACACGTGTGTTGTTATAAGGCTCTCATTTTCCTCACGTGAAACTTCTATATAATTATTCCCAGAGGGCTAAAATGTGACATTCTTTTGGCAAAATTCATGACAAGAGGAGATACTCAGAGAAGCGATCGCCTAGAAAAACTAACTTCTAAAGCTAGAAAGAGTAGAATCAGATAGATGTAACTCATTACTCAAGACCAAACAGGGAAATATAGCTATGGCGATCGCTGAGTTAACCATAGCAAAATCATCCCGCTACATTCGGTAACTTTTCCAATTGCCAAAACACCAGCTATCTTACTATCGATAGAGTAGCTGAAGCAAAATCATCCGCGACATTCTCTAACTTTTCTCCTTTGCTAAAACACCGGTTATCTTACTATCGATAGAGTAACTAAGCGATGAATCAATAGATTTCAGCACAGAAACCGGGTTTTAACATGCATTATTTTGGGATTCATATCTAGATTTGTAGAAAAAACCAGGTTTGGAAACCCAAGCGATAGATGTTGTGGTGGGCAATGCCCACCCTACTAAAAAACTTTTGAACACTCTATTCTCAAAGTCCCTCTTTGATAAGGGGGATTTAAGGGCATAGTTCCCAATTCTCAAAGTCCCTCTTTGATAAGGGGGATTTAAGGGCATAGTTCCCAATTCTCAAAGTCCCCCTTTGATAAGGGGGATTTAGGGAGATACAAAGTCCCTCTTTGATAAGGCAGATTTAGGGGCATAGTTCCCAATTCTCAAAGTCCCTCTTTGATAAGGGGATTTAAGGGCATAGTT
>JH610598.1 GCA_000252485.1 Prochloron didemni P4-Papua_New_Guinea
GTGCTTGCCAAGGCCAAGCCCCAACTACAACTATTTAAATCTCGGTCTTCTAAAAGTTGAATGGCTTCTTTAGCTGTTAAGAGAGAGGTATTGAGATTGAAAAGCAACTGCTGACCCACGGTTTGACCGAGAGGAATTAATTTTACTGCCGCGCTAATAAGATTGGCAGCCCAATTTTGCAAATAACCCAAAACAGCAGTAGAAGAGTCTATTTGCCAAGATGCTGCAGCAACGCCGAAAGCTACAGCATAATTGCAATCCCCGATAATTGCTTCTTTGACCCATGTTAATTCTGGCTTGTTTCTACTAATAATTTAAGCAAAGACCTACCCATTTGCCAACTCTGCTCTCTTAATTCTTTTGTTTCTCTTGTGGCAGATAGCCATTTATTACTCTCTGTCAATCCTACCTTATCTCTTTGTTGAAACTGGCGATATGCTTGTAGCATCATTGTTGCTTCTATGGGAATTGCTCCCCAACGCAGTTCAAACTCGATCCAAGACTGTAAAGAAGGACGATCAACTATTACGCCCCTTTCTATTAATGTTTCTAATCCTTCAGAATAGCTATAAGCCCCCACAGGTAATGCGGGACTGGCTAGCTGTAATAAAGCCAGTATTTGTTGCTCCGAACTAATGTTTGTGTCCATAAGCGCCTTGTTCCGGCTTAAAGGGCAAAA
>JH610599.1 GCA_000252485.1 Prochloron didemni P4-Papua_New_Guinea
ATGCTTGCCAATGCCAAGTCCCAACTACAACTATTTAAATCTCGGTCTTCTAAAAGTTGAATGGCTTCTTTAGCTGTTAAGAGAGAGGTATTGAGATTGAAAAGCTATCCCCCTAAATCCCCCTTAATAAGGGGGACTTTACAGAATAAAGCGTCTAAGAGATCTGCAAAGAATTTTGCACGACTACTTAAAACTGATAACTGGTAACTGCTACTAAGGTTGTAGTTGTTGTCTTTGTAATTGAAGCATGGCATCTTGAATGCGTTGAACTAAATTAGAATTGGGATTTGCATCTAAAGTTTTCTTAATTTCATTAAATTGACTCACGCTCAAACCGCTGTTTTCCACAATATTTTTTGAGCTATTACAGTAGTCTGAAGCAATTGTACGTATCTCTTCATTAAGGTTATTTAAATCATTGGGATTGTGGCAATGAATGTTTGGTGGTGGTGCGCCTATTATTTTCTGAATTTGCTCATAAGCTTGTTGGCGAAAAGGTTCTATTTCTAGCACTGCTTCGGCAAATTTGATAATATCGTCGTCGCTAATATTATTTTGAGGATTTTGGGCTTTAACAGCAGGGTTGAAACTGAAAATACCTGCAGTGACCAGCATCCCCACTATGACAAGGCGATGAAAAGTTTTGCGAGTTTTGTGGTAATAAGGTCGATTAATTAACATAATGGTTCCTAGTCAAACAATCTGTTCTATCTATGATGCCGTTCCAGAGAAACTGGATCTACTTTATTAGAACGATATCAAAGATTAGAAGTTCCTTAGTTTTTTAAAGAGAAGAACTGACGAAGAACCGACAAAGATGGATAATTTTAGTTTGCAGGGTAGCTAAGGGTTCTCCCCCTCGTTTGAGGCTGAATTCTAATTCTAGCAAAATGGGCAGGGCTGAGAGAAGTTGTTCCCTAGTGAGGAATTGGATCTCTTTACGCAGGTAGTAAATGCGTTTAAAATTAGCTATTCCTGCTGCAGCAGCTATGGCCTTGTCGTCTCGTTCTCCTTCTTCTAACATCAATTTAACTACGGTCCAAGTGCGAAACTGTCCTACTAGGGTGGCGCAGATTTTCAAAGCTGGTTCGTTGCGGTTGAGCAGATCTGCTGCTAGACTGAGAGCAAGAGAGCGATCGCCTTCTCTAATTGCTGCTGCTAATTTAATGCTATTGGGGTTTTGGGCAGATACTAAGGCATTAACAGCTTGTTCGTCTAGGGGTTGGGGATGATTGACTCCGTAAAGACTTAATTTCTCTAGTTCGTTCCACAATTGCCTGGTATCGTTACCTACGGCTTCAGCGAGGAATTCAGTGGCGGTTGGGGTGAGAGACACTTTAAATTGGGCGGCAACTTGCTCTACTCTAGAGAGGAGCTGTTTAGTATTCCAAGGAGGAATGAGAGCAAATTCGCGCATTTCCCCTAACTTCTGTACCAGTTTAGTAGATTTGAGTCTTTTGTCTGGCGAATGGCTACTGGTGAAGAGGAGATGGGAGCTAGAGGGAATTTTAGCTAGGGTACGGTTTAATTCTGAGTATAAGTCTTCGGGGCAACCATTGCAGATGTTGCTATTGCTTACTTCTATTAATCTTTCTCCCATGCCAAAAGGAGGAGTCATAGCTAAATCTAGAGCAGCAATAGTAGTATCGGTTTTGTCTTCCGCAAGGCGATGGTAATTAAACTGAAACCAGTCGCGATGGACTACTGATTCTCGCAATTTTTTGACTGCTCGAGTGAGGGCAAAATCATCTTCTCCCCAGTAAAAATAGATAGGCATATCTTCAATAAAGAATCAAGAATAAAAAATGAACAATTTTTCAATAAAAAACCACCAAATAACTACCAACCAAATAATATAATCAACTATCAACTATCAACTATCAACTGCTATAATATGGACGAAACCTATCAAACCTATGTAAATAGAGTAGCGCCGATGACGCTACCCACAACCCATGAAACACAACTGCAAAATATTCAACAGTCTGGCAAATTTGTAGAAGGGAAGCCAGTATCTTTTCCCGGATACAGCGTGATTACTCCTCCTGAGTGTGACGATAAAGACAATGATCACCTCTATAAACGCCTTGAGTTTTGTCAAGAGCAGTTGTTGCAGCAACTGGAACCGGGTTTGGCCATTCCTATTCCCAAATCAAGCTTTCATATAACTCTAGCAGATTTAATTTGGGATAGCGGTTACCGGGATGCTAAGGGCCAAAATCCTCAGTTTGACTCCCAGTTGCAAAAACAGGTAGAGGTTAGTTTTGCCCAGTATCGCCAAAGAGTCCATCGGCGATCGCCTATACAGTTCCAATTGTTGGGTCTATCCATTTTCCCGAGGGCGATCGCTGTTTGTTTGATTCCCCAAGAAGAGGAGGGTTATCAGCAGATTTTGCAGTTGAGACGCTCTATCTATCAAAATCAAGGCATTGTGGCTTTGGGTATCGAACAGCAGTATTATTTTACCGCTCACATTACCTTAGCTTATTTTGGGGAAATTTCCCCAGAATTAGATAGGAAGAAGGTGGTGACCGCTTTAGCCACTATCAACCAGGATTGGTTGGAACGGGAACCCCCATCCATGAAGGTACAGTGGGCCGAGTTGCGTTTCTTTGAAGATATGATGGATTATAAGCGGGAATTAGATTGGCCCACTTTAGAAGTTTGAAATAATCACCCCTGTAGGGGACACAGGTGAAACATCCGGTCCCGTGGTAGCCCCGTGATTTTTAATCCGGGGTGGAAACGCGACATGAACTGAGAAAGATAGACAGTGTTAAGTAAAATTTATCTAACCTAGAATTATTTCTGAATCTGGAGTTTGCTCCAATTGAGAAAAGTTGGTTTATCATAAAAGTCAAGGACAAAATATCAAGGAAACTAGGATTTAAAATGAATTATTTCGACATTTTTTGGATGACTATGTTCAATGCTGCTTTCTGCATTATTTTACCTCGCATGGTTACTTTTAACTGGTGGGAAATAGCTCAGAATTTAAGCAGCAAAGGGCTTAGTAGGGAGCAAAAACCAGATTCCGTAGTAGTAAATTCTTAAAATTGGGTAGGTGCGAAGCGCCAAGAGCAACGCACCATTAACCCATTCTCAACCACAATTTTTAAATGAACTGCGGCTAACTGCAATGCGTAGTGCTATATTAGAATAGTCAAACTTTATTGTTGTGCTTTTTGTAATATTTCTTTATTAAGTTAATCTATTGGTGATTGATAGTTTAACATTTGGCGAGTGGTTCTATAAAATGTTAGAATAGTATTACCGTAGACTTTGTGCCGACAAATTTCTAATCCAGCAACTTCTAGGGGAGTCCAAAGAGAGCGATCGCCTTCTACTGCAATTTCTCCAGTTTCCATGAGTAAATTGTAAGCGGCGATCGCCTCTAAAACTTCCCTATACAAGTTACTATGATAAGGAGGGTCGAAATAAATCCGGTCAAACTGTTTCCCTTTGAGACCGATTAACCGTTTAACTACATCTCCTCGCAGTACTTTAAAGCTTTGTCCTTCCCGTATAATTCTCTGCCAATTCTCTTTAATAATACTACAAGCACGGGGGTCTTTTTCGATTGCGGTTACTGTAGCAGCACCGCGACACAAAGCTTCTGCACCGAGAGAACCAGTTCCCGCGCATAAGTCCAACCAATGACAGTTGGCTATTTTTCGCTGCCAAATATTAAATAATGCTTCTCTAACTCTTGCTGTGGTGGGTCGCGTTGTTCTTCCGGGCAATGTTTTTATTTCTCTATTGCCATAGATTCTCATTGTTATTGGTTGTTGGTTGTTGGTTGCTTGCACTGAGCTACGCGAGAGTGTTGGTTGTTGGTTGCCTGCACAGAGGGTCGTCGAAGTGTTGGTTGTTATTCAGGACAGACAACTAAACTGATAAAATTGGAAAGCATTTGCAAGCCATTGTCAGAGGACTTTTCTGGGTGAAATTGCACTGCCATGAGATTATCCCGGGCGATGGCTGCCGTTACTTCCTGACTGCCATGAGTTACGGTTGCCGCTCTCACTTCTGGTTCCACAGGATCCACATAATAGGAATGGACGAAATAAACGTAAGGGCTAGCAGGTAATTGCTGCCACAAGGGAAGGTTTGCTTGCTGAAACTCCAATTGATTCCAACCCATATGGGGAATAGTTAAATCCGGTTCCGAATGAAAGCGGCGCACAATTCCAGGAATAATACCCAAGCCAGGTTCCTTCCCTTCTTCGGAACTGTCAAAGAGAATTTGCAGTCCCAAACAAATACCCAGGAAAGGTTTCCCAGAGGCGATCGCCTCCTTTATGGGTTCTTCCAGGTGACGCGATCGCAAATGCTGTACTGCTGGGTCGAAGGAACCCACTCCAGGCAATACGATACCGTCTGCTTTCTGGATATCTTCCCGGCGATCGGTTATTTTCGGGGTTGCCCCTGCTTTTTCCAAGCCCTTGCAGGCGGAGTGGAGGTTGCCCATGTCATAGTCAATAACAGCTATTTCTGTCATTTATTTTTTTTCATTGACTTTAGCTTCAATTATAATTAAAAACTAAGCTTCTGTCAAGCTCTATCAACTATCAACTATCAACTATCCACTATCCACTATCCACTATCAACTATCAACTATCAACTATCAACTATCCACTATCCACTATCCACTGCTATATATGTCATCCAAAATCTTGCTCACTTCCTTTACAACCTGGGAAAGCTATCAAAAATCTAATTCTTCTGACGATTTATTAGCAGAAATAGAAAAGAAAGAATTTCCCCATCTAAGTTTAACTTTTCTGCGCAAGCTACCAGTAGATGTAGAGAAAGCCAGCAAACAGGTAATTGCCACCATTGACAAAACCCAACCCAATGCAATTATTTGTTGCGGTATGGCAGAAGGGAGGAAAATGCTGACAGTTGAATCTAATGCGAGATGGAAAGGGGATTGCCTGTCAACCACTGTTAATTTACCACAATTAATTGCCGGATTATCTCATACTGCCATTAGTGACGATGCCGGTCAATTTGTCTGCGAAGGATTATACTATCATGTCTTAAATTATATTAGTCAATCTAGTTTATCAAGCTCTTCTATTTTTGTCCACATTCCCATACTGACTGAGACCAATCAAGGTATAATTATCAAAGATATGGAATTAATAGTTACGCGCACTGCCAATCAACAACAAACAACAAAGCCTAGATATCATGAATACTATGATTGAAAACAGCAGCCAAAATTCATAAACAACCAACAACAAACAACCAACAACCAACACTTCGGCTCCGCGGTCCCTGAGCGAAGTCGAAGGGCAGTGCAAGCAACCAACAACCAATAACCAACAACCAATAACTTTATTGAGAATTGAGAGGTATGGCACTACGCATTTAGGTTAGGACATTAATAAAACTTGAAACTTAGTCATAGCCTCTGAATGAATTTTGAATTTTGAATTTTGAATTTTGAATTGCGCGTAGCGCTATAACTTGGCGCGTTCCAAAGCTGCAATTAACTCTAGGACTTTGATTGGCTTGCTGGTATAATCGTTCATCCCTGCAGCAAGACAACGATCGCGAGCTTCTTTCATCGCATTTGCAGTCATGGCAATAATCCAAGGACGCTGGTCAACAGACCATTGCTTACAGATTTGCTCTGTTGCCTCCAATCCATCCATTTCTGGCATTTGCACGTCCATCAATACCACATCATATTGCTGACGTTTCAGAGATTCCAATACTTCCAGTCCGTTAGCAGCAACATCAGCGCGATATCCCATTTTTTTCAGCAGTTCTAATGCCAACAGCTCATTCACCTTATTATCTTCTGCTAATAAGATCTTCAGAGGTAATCGCTCTGCCATTGTGGGGTCTATTTTCCCCTTTGGAGTAATAGAATGCTTGACCTGAATGGGTTGGTCGTTGAAAATCTGGATTAAAGCATTATAGAGTTGAGATTGCTTAATAGGTTTGTTCAAGAAAGCAGCAAATAGAGTTTTAGCAGTTTCCGATTGTTCGGCAAAACTGCTGATAGAGCTGAGAATAACTAAAGGTAAATTTTTACCTTTGGGTAACTTGCGGATTTTGCTTGCCAGAGTAATACCGTCCATTCCTGGCATTTGCATATCCAGAATAGCCAAGTCAAATTTTTCTTCCTTATTCAAACAAACCAGCGCCATCATCCCGGAATCTACTTCTTTAGGAACCATATTCCAAGATTGAGTTTGCCATTCGAGAATTTCGCGATTAGTGGCATTGTCATCCACAATTAACACCCGCTTTCCTGCTAACTGCTCTGAAGGCTGGAGCATATTTAACATTGCATCAGGTGCAGAAGAAACAATCGTGGTAAAATAGAAAGTAGAGCCAACACCTTCGGTACTTTCCGCCCAGATCCTGCCCCCCATTAATTCAGTGAGGCGCTGGCAAATAGTCAAACCCAAACCAGTTCCTCCATACTGGCGAGTAGTAGAAGCATCTACTTGAGAAAAAGAGTCGAAAATAGCATCCAAACGCTCTGGGGGAATGCCAATTCCCGTATCTTTAACTGCAAAAGAAAGTTGGTAAATTTCTCCTTCCTCTTTCACTAGTTGCTGTTGAGAATCGGTCAAGTTTTAGCGATTCTGAATCGATGACTCAACGGAAATAGTTACTTCTCCTTGATTGGTAAACTTGACTCCATTGCTGAGTAAATTAACTAAAATTTGTCGCAGGCGAGTAACATCTCCAATTACCCAACTAGGAGTTTCCGGATTCAATAAATAAACTAATTCAATATTTTTTTCCCCTGCTTGATGAGCTACTAAATCTAAAGCTTCTTCTAGACAAACTCGCAAGTCAAAAGGTTGTTGTTCTAAATCTAATTTGTCCGATTCAATTTTGGACAAATCTAAAATATCGTTTATAATATTTAGGAGAGCATCGCCACTACGACGAATAGTTTCTGCAAATTGCCGTTGCTGGGGAGTTAATTGAGTATCTAAGAGAAGTCCAGTCATGCCAATTACCCCATTCATGGGCGTGCGGATTTCGTGGCTCATATTAGCCAGAAATTCTGATTTGAGGCGAGTAGCTGATTCTGCTGCTTGTAAAGCTAAATCCAGTTGATTATTTTTCTCTTTTAATTCGGTTGCCATTCGGGCTGTTTTTTCTTTCTCTGCCAATATTTGCTGGATATAATTACTGAGCTGCCGCACCGCTGGATGAAAGACTAATCTAGCTTGTAAAATGAGAACCACAAGGGTAATGACCAAAATAACCAGCTCGATAGTTTTCATTCTGTCAACTCTAACTTTAGCTTCATCATCGTACTGGAAGACAATGGCATTCATGCCTTGGAGGAAATCTGCCTCATGGGCCAGAATTTCGGCTATAAATGGAGAAACATCCTTAGTTTCGGATAAATTGTCCCGAGCCACCGCAACTAGCAATTGCTGAGTAGCTTCCAACATAGATTGATAATGAGGCTCAATTTCAGCGAACATCTTCTTTACTTGCTCGCTGTTGGTTCCGGGTAAACCTAACTCCTCGTCCCCTCGCTGCAAACCCTCATGAGAAGTTTGCCAAAGCTTCTTTACCTCTGTTAGTTCCTGGATTCGGGATTGACGTTCTACTGGATTTGTGGTTATCTCAATAGCGACAGCAGCCTTACTCAACTTTTGACTGAGCATCCGCTGTCGTCCAGCAATATTAATAATGCGAGAGTCTGAAGATTGACGTTGCAGCGATCGCTGTATTGTCACTTGAGCGGTTAGAGATAAAATTGCCACAACAGAAAGAGCAGCAATGTAAAGTGCCGTCAGGCGACGAGTTGGCGATTGTTGGGATTGAGAATTCATCTGAGAGCTTTTTTTTAGACTTTTTTATATTGCTTTGAATTTACTATAGCTGCCAACATTAACTCAAGAGTAATTCGACGCTAATTCTATCTCCATTAGTTTAAATAAAATTTTAGGAATTACAATTTAATTTATGCTTTCTTTAATATTGGCTCAAGTAAGTCCAATTCCCATGACCATTCCCCAAGTAATCTGGCGCTCCCAAGAGGTTCGTTCTTTACCGGGGAAACTAGATAATATTCCTGTCTTTAATAGTAACAGCCCGGAATTAGTTTTGGGAGAAGGTATTTTACTTTCTACTTTTCCTCCCACTCAGACAGCTCATCCCAAAGCTCATTTAAATTTTCCTTTACAAGGGCGTTTCGATTTATTTGCCCATCACGTTGCCAAAGCAGCTTCTCCAGAAGATTGGCACACTCTTTATCTCGGAGTTATTATCCATAATCCCGGTCAAAAAGTTGTTACAATTAATCTTTTAGAAGCAGCCAGTTATTTAAGTCAGCCCGATGCTCCTTTTAGAGAATTTCCCTCTTTAGTAGAAAATAATCGCAACGACAAGTATGCAGGTCCGGGAAGTCGAGTGACAAGCCATATTCTTCGGGGTCTGCACCAAGATATTGTCCCGGATCTAATACAAATTCCACCGGGAGAAAGTAGGATGTTATTCAATTTACCCATTCCAGTAAGGGAGTTATCCCCACCACTCAACGGTCGTTCCACTTATATGCGTTTGTATAGCGATGGCCCAATCTATATGGCCAGTTTGGCTATGTTTGGGAAGCTAGATGAAGTGGGGCAAGAAAGAAAACCTAATTTGGCAGAATGGGAGCAATTATTGCTCAATGGAGATCTATCTCAACCCCGCGATCGCCCTCCCACTGATCCTGAAGCTCCCGGTCAGCTTATTTACGGAAGGGTAGCGGGAGTGAGCCAAGGTTCTCGCTGGAAAACTGATTTAGTTGACTCTCCTGATGTAGATAGTTTAACCATTCCCCCAAAAGGAGAAGCTCTTTCTTATGTCATTAGTACAGTGGCGGGCAATACTTTCGATACCATGCAAGTTCAAAGTGCTAGAATGTTAGTACGTTACCCCGATACAGCTTATGCTGCTCATGGCAACTATGGAGTACAGTACAGTTTGGTGCTGCCTCTACACAATCCTACCAGAGAGACCCAAACTGTGACTATTACTCTAGAGACTCCTATCAAACAACAGCAAGAAGAACAGCGGTCTGGACTTGGTTTTCTGCAGCCATTGCCAAAGCAAATATTTTTTCGCGGTACGGTACGATTGCGCTACAATGACGATGGGGATTTACCTCGCACTAGCTATTTTCATTTAGTACAAAAGCGGGGTCAGGAGGGAGAGCCTTTAGTAACCTTGATTATGCCAGAGGGCGATCACCGGTTAGTTTATTTCGATTTCCTTTATCCTCCCGATGCAACTCCACCCCAAGTTCTAACTATTAAAACTATTACTATAGCAGTTGATAGTTGATAGCTCCTGAGGTGCGCGACCCGCCCCCAAATTTTAAATCAGAAACTGTAAATATATGGGTGATTCCGGGTTATAAGAAATAGTCATGATACTCCAAACTCAAGAAATTTTTTCTTTATTCAACTCGCTAAAATTATTAATCTTGACTTCCACTTCAGGAAAACGAGCAATAATATCCAACTGACCTCCCATCATCTCAATCACTTTTCTTAAATGACTGACATAGGTATCAGTCTGCTTTTCTAAGTTAGTAAAGTCTGGTTCTTTAATATTAAGTTGATGTGCGAGTTTAGTTTGGGAAATTTCAAGAGCTTGACGCAACTCATTAAGAGCCATTTCTGACTTAAGTTGGGCAGTTTTTTTGTCTATTTCTGCTTGACGCTCCTCAGAAAAATTTTCAATCAGTTGGGAAAACTTACGGTGTCCACTCATATCAAGCCTTCCTTTTTTAGTTCCTTCAGATAAATATTATACAATTTATCGGCGATGGGAATATATTTTTTATAGAATAGATCGTCTCCCGTCTTATTCCCGCCAATAAGTAAAATAGCTGTTCGCCTTGGATCGAAAGCATAAAATATTCTGATAGGTTTCCCACTACTTTGGATTCGCAACTCACGCATATGGGGATAAGATGATCCTACAATACCTGAGGAATAAGGAAAAGAGAGTAATGAGCCCTTTTCTCTCAAAAGATTGACAAAAGGTACAATATCATTTTGCTCTTTCTCGCTGATTATATTCCACCAGTTTTCAAATTCATCTGTGTATTCGATTTCCCAAGTCATTCTTTAATGATATTCCGTTGGTATAAATTATAAGCTTGTAACTTTATTTACAAAACTATTTCTTTAACAATTGCTCCTTCAGTCCAACTTTCAAAACTAGAATACCAGGATAGAGCTTGCTGCAAGCTGGCGCGGGCTTGATTAAAGTGGGTTTGTTGTTGGGTTTGGCTCATTTTAATAGTTGATAGCTCCTGAGGTGCGCGACCCGCACCCAAATGTTAAATCAGAAACTGTTAAATCCCTTAGCTACTCATAGTTTAAGTATATTTTGAGCGATTTCAGATTCGGTCGAGTTGATAGTTGATAGTCGACAGTTATACAGCAACTGGTTGGTTGCTCTCACTCAATACTATACACTTTTTTATCATTCCCCACTTTCTTCTTGTGACTGTTTATTCCTGGGAAAACCACCTATTAATCCACTTTCAATCATTAAACCAACCCCTGCATTAATGGCAACCAAACTCAGGGTTCCCAACCAAAACCAAGGTTCACCGACAATTCTTCTGGAGACTGCTTCTCCAAACAAACACAATCCTAGAGGAAAAAGCAATACTCCAACTTGAGCTTTGATATACCAAATCAATTTTTTGTTCATCACTACCTTTTTGTATTGTATTTGTATTTTTAGCGTTCAAACATTCAAAGCATATTGTTTCAGTTCATTTAAACTGACGTATTGCAAAGCCGATTCTTCCGTAGATTGAAGAACGATGGGGGGCGCGACCCCAGCATCGAAAGCTTCCTTCCAACGACTGGCGCAGAGACACCAGCGATCGCCAGCTTTCAAACCGGGAAAGCCAAATCTAGGAGCTGGAGTAATTAAGTCATTACCTCTAGACCTGCTAAACTCCAAAAATTCATCGGTCATTTCCGCACAGACAACATGCACTCCCCTATCCTTAGGTTCCGTTTCACACTTGCCATTGCGAAACCATCCAGTCATAGGAGAACCGCAACAAATTTCCAAATCGGTACCGAGAACGTTACGAGAATTTTCCATTGAGATCGTTATTGTTGATATAAACTAATAATAGCGGAATATTTAACTTCAGGGACGGAATCCATGCTTAATTTCCCCATCCCAGTCAAAGGTAATCCTCACGTAGAAAAAGTCCTCAGTCAAGATCGGGCAGTAGTTTGCCATGATGTTTCTACAGATCCTCTAACCAAGACGACGCTACCAATTTGCAGGGAATTGCAGCTTAAATCAATGCTGGCCATTCGCACTTCCTATCAAGGAGAAGTAAATGGAGTTTTGGTGTTGCATCAGTGTGACGGTGTTCGTCACTGGCAGGAACAGGACTTACGCAGCCACGCTATCAGTAGGGTGCGTTCGTAACGCACCACACTATCCATAGTGTCTTAGACCAAATTTTGCGTAAGTCCTGAGGAAGATGAAACAGAATTACTGGAAGCAGTTTCCGATCAAGTGGGAATTGCCATTGCTCAAGCTCGTCTTCTGGAAGAATTAACCCGTCGAAATCAAGCTGCAGAGGCTGCCAACAAAGCTAAAAGCGAATTTCTCGCCACCATGAGTCACGAAATCCGCACTCCCATGACTGCAGTTATTGGCATGACAGAGCATTTGCTGGATACCAGTTTAACTGAGCGACAGCAACATTATCTTAGCACTATTCGCAGCAGCGGCGAAGCTTTATTGGCAATCATTAATGACATTCTGGACTTCTCGAAGATGTCTCGTGTCCCTTAGCTTTAAAATCATTTCTCAAGCAAGGGATAGATTTATTGGCTCCCAAGGCGATCGCCTTGGGATTGGGGCTGAACTGGCATCTAGACTCCCAAGTTCCTGCTTATATTTTAGGAGACCCCACCAGACTGCGTCAGATTTTGTTAAACTTGCTAGGCAATGCGGTGAAGTTTACCAAGTCTGGAGAAATTAAAGTTGAGGTAACAGCTACTGAAGTAGATGGAGTGGAAGAAACTTACCACCTTTGCTTTGCCGTGGCCGATACAGGAATAGGGATTGCTCCCGATCGCAGCCAATATTTGTTTCAGCTTTTCACCCAGCTAGATGCTTCCAAAACTCGCCAATACGGCGGTACAGGTTTGGGACTGGCAATTAGCAAAAGACTAGCGGATTTGAAATTAGAATTTAATCATGACTAGTCTCTCTTTCGGACTCTGTGTCCTCTGCGTCTCTGTGGTTATTTTAATTCTTAAGTTATAAGCAATTGTACACCAATTTTATAGCTTGTTGGGTTGAGGTTATCCCGTGGGTTTCCAAACCGGGTTTCTTGCAAAGTTTTAGTATTATATCATGTCCGGTAGCATCGTCATTAGACATCGTAAGAATTGGTTCTGAAGCCCTTGTATATCAAGGTTGCACCCCTAGTTTTTGGAGATGTCTTTTAAATATTGGTGATTAGTTGTTTAGCTTTCACTCAATACTATACACTTTCATAGGCTGGTATACATAGATGTACCTCGTGAGTCAAAGAAAGGTTATAATCAAGTGGGTTCAGAAGATAAAAGCAAATTTCAAATTGAATATCAACTAGGAAAAAAAGCCCTAGAGACAGGACAATACTGTTTGAGCGTTCAGCACTTAGAAAGAGCCAGTCAATTAGTGGAAGGATCTTCTCGCTGGGGAGGAGAAGTAAAAATTTGGCTAGTAACTGCTTATCAAGCAGCGGGAATGTTACCAGAGGCCATCGCCCTTTGTCGAGAGCTTTCTACTCATCCGGACTTAGAAACTCGCAAACAAGCCAAGCGCCTACTTTATATTATAGAAGCGCCTCAACTAACCAGACCGAAAGAGTGGATGACAGAAATTCCCGATCTCGCCAAAATCTCAGAAGGTGAGTCTCAATATGTTGGTAGTAGCAGTAAGAATGAGAGTAAGAGCAAAGCTACTTCAAGTGCATTGAGGGAAAAAGTCGATTTAAGCGAAGTGAATAGGGAAGATAACCAATTTATTTGGGTTGCATTACTTGGTCTTGTTCTTTTCTTTGGCGGGTTAATTTGGTTTGGTTAAGTGGATAGTGGATAGTTGATAGTTGATAGTTGATAGTTGATAGTGGATAGTTGATAGTTGATAAGCGATGAGTAATAAACAAACAACCAACAACCAACAACCAACAACCAACAACCAACAACCAACAACCAACAACAAACAACCAACAACAAATAACCAACAACAAATAACCAACAACAAATAACCAACAACCAACAACAAATCTACTCATCCTCAAACTTTCGTAATCTGGTAGTATAAGGAATGGTAGGTTTGCCATCGGGTAAGTCGCTTTCGTCGTAAATTTCCCCCACCAACTCTTCAAGAATATCTTCCAAAGTAACTAAGCCCACAGTTCCCCCATATTCATCCACTACAATAGCAATGTGTAATCTCTGCTGGAGCATTTCTTTGAGCAAATTAGCCACTCGCTTGGTTTCTGGCACGTATACTGGAGCTGTCATGGCTACGGTGACCGGGATTTGGGAGCGGTTTTGCTCCGGGATAGCTTTTAAATGCCTTAAGGCTCGCTTGAGGTTGACAATCCCTACAATTTGGTCTTTGGATTGTTCTTGTACGGGAATGCGGGAATAACCGGTTTCTAGACAGAGGTTGACTAAGTCCTGCAAACTATCTTCATGGGAAATGGTGTGCATTTCAATTCGGGGTTTGACGACATCTTTGGCCATGAGGCGATCAAGGGTTAAGGCTTTATTGAGTAATCGGTGCTTATATAAGTCCAACTTTCCTTTCCCACTCAATAACTCAATCATCAGTTCTAAGTCAGTTATAGATTCCGATTGAGTTGCTGTTTTAACCTGTTTACCTTGTAATAAAGCAATAGTTTTCTGGGTAATGGTTTCAAAAACGTAAATAATGCGGAAGAAGGAGAGGATTTGGGAAATCCAGTAGATGGGGCGCACTACTACCATGAAGGTAGCCCGGACGTTGAGAATGGCTAGGGATTTAGGGGTAATTTCTCCAAAAATTAGCACTAAAATGGTGATGATGGCGGTGGCAATACCTAATCCCGCATTTCCCAACCAAATAGCAAAGAGATTGCTGGTGAGGATAGCGGACAAATTATTGACTAGGTTATTGCCTAAGAGGAGGGTGGTGATGAAGCGAGTCCGGTTTTCTAACACTAATCGGAAAATACCTGTGGGGTCTCCCTGGTGTTTGATTAGTCCCCTCAGTTTTAAGTTGTCGAAAGCGGTAATTGCTGTTTCCGAACCTGCGAAGAAGGCGGAGAGGAAGAGTAAAATTATTAAAAAGGCTAAATCAAGCCAGATTTCTCCCAGAAGAGGACGAGGTTCGGCTATGGCAATCAATAATGAACAATTAATAATCAACAATTTTTCAATGAACAATTTTTCAATAAACAATTAACAATAAACAATTAACAGTTTTCTTATTAATTATTAGTAGTTCTTCTATTCTAATCTCAAATAGGAAAAAGAATGCTAAAATCCCCCTAAATCCCCCTTAAAAAGG
>JH610600.1 GCA_000252485.1 Prochloron didemni P4-Papua_New_Guinea
AAACAGGGGGGGATCCAGCGTTAGAGCTTGTACTAATTATTCATAAATACTATAGCGCGAAGCCCTATATAGCAATATTAGAACGATTGCTACACGGCGAACCAACCGCTGCTGTGCTGTATTAACTATCAACTGTCAACTATCAACTGTCAACTGCTATATGTATAAAAAACTGGGCGCTATAATGGCTGATCGCTGTTTTAGGGGCGATCTCACTTTCGCCCCTAGATTGGTAACTGCTATATCAATCAATCTCTTCCGCTTTTGGTTGGATTAATTGATAGTATAGGCAGTCTGCAGCGCCCAGACGAGTAAAGCAATAATACTGCCGAAAATTACTAAGGCTGAGATGGCGACAACAATTGGTTTGTCTGCGCCTTGAAATTTCATTATGCCGCGATTTAAGTCTGTCACGATGCTTTTGGTTATAAAATGATATTGTTCAATTTTAGGTTAGCAAAAATTGAGGATTGAGATTATAAAGATAATGTAAAAGCTATAATAGTGGATAGTGGATAGTTGACAGTTAATTATATCAACCGGACTGGCAGCCCCTAGGAAGGGTTAGTTTTTATTCTTTGACTCATAATAATACAGATGGCAGCGATCGCGAACGTAATGGCCCCTCCTATTCCCCCCAAAACTGGAGTCATGGCTCCTATTTTCGGTAAGATAAAGTCAAAAAAGCTAATCCCTGCCCCAAAACCGCCATAATACATCCCGATTCCCAATCCCGATCGCTCTACAGGAACTAAAGCTAAAATAAAGGGAATGGCTCCATTGAGGACGAAAAAAATATCTGTATTCATCGTGGCACAGGCATCTTGCCTGTGAGTTCATCGTGGCACAGGCATCTTGCCTGTGAGTTCATCTGCGGTTCAAACAACAAATAACCAACAACCAACAACAAACAACAAAAATGTATTGGTATCAAGGTAAATTAGTAGAAAAAGAAACTCTGGAATTAGATATTAACGACCCAGCTTTGCTTTACGGAGCAACTGTTTTTACTACCATGCGAGTCTACAATAAATCTTTAGATTCCAATCTAACTAATTGGCAAGCACATTGTCAACGGCTTACTGGCAGTGTAGAGGCGTTCAACTGGGAACCACCGGATTGGAAAAGATTGCGACAAGGTGCTGAGTTTCTAGTAGAACATTTCCCCGTGTTGCGCATGATTATTTTTGCTGACGGTAGGGAATGGATTTTGGGACGTTTTCTCCCAGCAGATTTACAGACAAAGCAAGATAAGGGTATTTCGGTTTGGGTTGCCGATGCCCCTTTGTTTCGCCGTTCTTTACCTACTTATAAAACAGGCAATTATTTGGGTGCTTGGTTGGCCCTGCAACAAGGGATAAAATTAGGTTCTAAGGAGTCTATTTTAATTGATGAAAAGGGTAATTGGTTGGAAACCAGCACAGGGAACTTGTGGGGTTACAAACAGGGATGCTGGTGGACTCCTACTATAGCGATAGGGATATTACCGGGAATAGTGCGATCACGCTTAATAAATTGGTTGCAGGGAAAAAATATTGCAGTGAAGGAGAATGTTTGGTCGCCGGATTTTGTGAGGGATTTGGAGGCGATCGCTTATACTAATTGTGTGATGGAGCTTATTCCTTTTCATTCTGTCTTCCATTCTGAAGTTGAGATGAGTTTCAATCCCCATCACTGGGCTTTTACTCAATTGCGGGATTATTTTAAAGGTTAGTATGGTTTTA
>JH610601.1 GCA_000252485.1 Prochloron didemni P4-Papua_New_Guinea
AGACTTGGCTCCCCCCTTGTCAAGGCTATCCTTTATAAACATCTTTCTTTACAAAAAACTTGACAAAAGCGCATTTTGTGCATATTGGCCTGAAATGACCATTTTTGGTAGCTCCCGCCAACAACATCCTGGGATTTTTTCAAATACATGGTTTTGTCTTTTTGTCAAGTTGATGTGTTTGAATAGCAGGCTATACTGCTTTTACAACAAGGATTACAGCTTTTGTTAAGAAAGTGAATTATAACGCATAGCGTGGTCATTGGGGGGCTTTGGGACTTGGCTCCCCCCTTTGACAAGGCAGACTTTGGGACTTGGCTCCCCCCTTTGACAAGGCAGACTTTGGGACTTGGCTCCCCCCTTTGACAAGGGGGGCTGGGGGGGATAGAGTGCTTAGGGACTAATAATATGATTTTCCTTCCTGCTATATTTGTAGCATTCTTTTTCAGATTTCGTATTACACAGAGACACAGAAGGACGGACATAAGAAGGAGAGGGCGATAAAGAATACTACATATCACCCTCCCCGGAAAATCAATCAACAATGAACAAGGAACAATAACCAATCATAGCACCTGTTAGCTATAATGGAAGCAATCCCAATCTCTATTTACCAATACAAAAGCGACTGAAAATTCGCTCCAACACTGACTCTGTTACCTCTTCTCCAGTAATTTCCCCCAAGGCCAGAATGGCACTCCGCAAGTCAATGGTCCAAAAATCTAAAGGTAATTGATTCTGAATGGTTTCTTGAACTCGTTCTAAGGCTATTTTAGCTCTAGTTAGGGCTGCTGCTTGCCTTTGATTAATGGCTAGATCTGAGTTGGTTGCATCTAATTTGTTGTTTTGGACGAATTGGAGGATGGCGGTTTCTAAATCTTCTATTCCTTGACCCTGGGCTGCTGCAGTTGCTACTATATAGTTTATCTCTGGGGGATATTTCACCCCTTCTACCGTGGCTAAGTCAATTTTATTGATGACTAAAATTAACGGTTCCATTTCCCTCTCCCCAGTGGAAGAAGGACGTTTAATTTGCTGGTAGATGATTTCCTCTTCTTCCGTCCACCCCGCCGTGGCATCGATGGTGAAAAGGACTAAATCCGCTTCTCGGGCAACATGGCGCGATCGCTCTACTCCCATTTTCTCTACCAGATCCCCAGTCTCTCGCATTCCCGCCGTATCCATCAGGAGAACCGGAATCCCTCTGACTACCAATTCTGATTCCACTACGTCCCGAGTGGTTCCCGGTAAGTGGGTGACGATGGCGCGATCGCTCTTACTCCAAGCATTTAATAAACTGGATTTTCCCACATTAGGACGACCGAGAATAGCTACTTTCAAACCATCTCGCAGCAGTTGTCCTCGGTCTGCAGTAGCTAAAATTGCAGTGACTTCCTGCAATACTTTCTCTAGATTGTGGCCAACTTCTCCTTCGTCCAAAGGAGGTAAGTCCTCTTCAAAGTCGATTCGCGCTTCTACTTCAGCTAAGATATCCACGCAGGTACGGCGTAAATTATGGATGGGTTTGGCTAATTTCCCTTGCAGTCCCTCTAAAGCAATTTTGGCAGCAGTAGGGGATTTCGCTCCTACTAATTCTGCTACGCTTTCTGCTTGAGTTAAGTCGATTCTGCCATTTAAAAAGGCGCGAAGAGTAAACTCTCCCGGTTGGGCCAATCTCGCTCCCTGCTCCAAACACAACTGTAACACTTGTTGTACCAGTACCATGCCTCCATGGCAGTGAAATTCCACTAAGTCTTCCCGAGTGAAAGAGCGGGGTGAGTGCATGGGGAGCAATAAGGCTTCGTCTACCAGTTCCTGGGTGCTGGGATGGCGAATGTAACCGTAAAGGATACGGTGACTAGCCCATTCTTGCTTCCCTGGGGCGTAAAATAAGCTGCGAGCAATGGCAATGGCTCTTTCCCCCGATACCCTGACAATACCAATACTTCCCTGTTGGGGAACCATAGCAGTGGCGATCGCGGCAATAGTTTCTCCTTGTACTGGATTAGTCATAGGTATAGGGTACTATATTCTCTAAGAAAGATACCGAAGCGATTCAAGCCAGTATTGAAGAAATCAAGAGAAATTGGAATTTATCATGAATCAACAACCGAGAATTCCCGATCCAGAAACGAGAGCCCTTTCTGTAGCGAGAATGCGACAATTAGTAAAAAGAATGGACGCTGGTATTTTACAGTTCGACGAACTAATTGCCCGGTTAGAAGCCGATATTCGCAACAGTCCCCTAACAGCTTATCGCTTAGGAAAAAAACCGGTTGCGAACGCAGATGAACCCAAATAACTTTCTATCTCAAAAACTAGTTTGTATTTATTATAATAGAAAGTATAGCACTACGCATTTAGGTTAGGACATTAATAAAGCCTGAAACCTAGTCATAGCCGTCTTTTTGAATTTTGAATTTTGAATTTTGAAAGCAGTAGTAGCGCTATATTACCAAGTTCTACAGAGATAGAAAAAAGCCAATCCACCCATGATGACAATAATGCGCTCGCTACTCAAACGCTGGCATAAATTTTGGCTGCGGTTGTTAAGTTTGGAAACCAGTCCCAAACAACTAGCGAGAGGTTTAGCCGTGGGAGTTTTTGCAGGCTTTTTTCCTCTCTTCGGTTTCCAAACTATCATTGGTGTCTTCCTGGCCATTCTCTTTTCTGGCAATAAAATTGCTGCTACTGCAGCTACTTGGGTCAGCAATCCTTTCACTTATATTCCCATTTATTGGTTTAATTATCAAGTGGGGAGTTTGCTCTTGGGGGGAGATAAACTAGATCCATTAGTTGTCACTGGCAAGACTTGGCAAGAAGTACTAGAAGTACTTTTAGAGAGAAGTTACATTTTATTTTTCGGTTGTTTGGTTGTGGGTTTAATAGCAGCTATTGCTACTTATTTTATCTCATTACATTTCATTCTTAGCCGCCAAGATTAAATGTTCTATCTTTTTGAGATTGGGATCTCCCGCCAAATAACCAATACCTCGGTGGAGGTGCAAGCGAAATTGTTGGCTGAGAGTTTCTTTATCCGTTCCCAAGCCATCTCCATGGCATCTTTGTTTTAGAGCTATTAATAAGATATCCCCCAGATCTCCGCCAAATGTTCGCCAAGTTAATTCTAGATTACTATCGGCGGGAATGGGTACGGGAGAGGGAATGCTTTTTTCTGCCAGGGAACGGCAAAATGCCCAGCGACAGAGAACATTCCATTGCTCTATTTTGGTATAGCGTTTCAGTTTGATTAGTTGGTCTTTCGCTGATTGGGAAAGGCGGATTCTTTCTATGGGTATTTGCATTGAATAAAGATAGTTATCTGTTGTGGACCTGTGTTTGTTTCTTCTCCCCCCTTCAAAAGGGGGGCTTGTTTCTTCTCCCCCCTTATTAAGGGGGGCTGGGGGGGATCTCCCATTCTCAAGGCAATGCCCACCTTATTTTCTACTATAGCATCTTTAACCGCAGATGAACACAGATGAACGCAGATAAATTAGGATGGTTATTGGTTAGGAGCTTAGTTTGATTGACTAGGGGATATTTTTCTATTAATTTGAAGATAGGTTATTTTAGAGGTTGAAGTAAAATGAAACTCAAACAAATTCTTTTCCTAGTTTTGGCAGTTATTACTCTCTCCGGTGCAGTGATTCTAGGACAAACAAATAAAATGGAATACACCAATAAAATTGACCCTGACAGGATGACCATCGTACTGTCCGTGCCATCCGTCAATAACGACTATTACTTTGATGTCTATCAACAGATAATTGATTTCCACATAGCTTACGCCAATACAGTCAAGGGAAACGATAATATTGTAGTAGTGGCGGATAAACAAACAATGCCACTGTTAAAAGGAAAGTTACCAGATGACATTCTTTTGCAAGAGAGAATAGAAGATATTTGGATGAGAGATTTTACTACCGTCATCCCCAGTAACCCAGTTCAATTTAAATATCGACCATCCTATTTTCACAAGCTGAATGATGCTATCTTCATTCAAAATAAATTCCAACAATTTGCTCAACGCTACCACCTCAACTATCGTCGTAGTAAGTGGATCTTGGACGGAGGCAATATAGTGGATAATAACAAGAACTATGCCGTTACTACAGAGCGATTTTTAGAAGATAATCAATTAACTTTAACAGAAGCTCAACAAGTATTGCAAGAAGCCTTGGGCATGGAATATGTAGCTATTATTCCCTACGATGATGATGTCATGGGACATGCAGATGGCATGGTGATGTGGACTGAGGAAAATAAACTGTTGGTAAATGAGTATGACGAGCCTTTCAGAACGGAAGTTTTAACTGCGTTGACCAGTCAACTTCCAGAAGTAGTAGAGATTGTAGAAGTTCCTGCAGAATTTGATGACAGTGTTTGGGATGTTTTTGCTTCTGCATGCGGGGTTAATTTGAATTCTACCGTGACTCGCCAGCATATTTATACTCCATTATTTGATAATCAAACTGAGAGGAAAGCGTTGGAGTTGATTGAGAGGAATACTGATAAAGCAGTTCATACTATTAATGGGAAAAATGTTTGTTTCATGGGCGGCAGCGTGCGATGTTTGTCTTGGCAAGTTGAAGGGGAAAATGGGATTAAGTTGATTGAAGCAGCTAGGGGATATAACAATGAGCAATTAACAATTAACAATTAACAATTATCCCTTTTCTGTCACTCTCCGATTTTTCCTACTATTTGAAATTCCTCAAAATTAGACCCATTGTACAATACAACGAAAGACCATCGTATTTTTCCGAAAAATTGCTTCCCCCTGAATTTATATGAAGAAAAAAACAGCAATCCCATGCTATATAAAGACTCCAGAATCTAGAAATAGCAAATGCTTTCGGAAAGTGACAGAAGAGGGATATTATTAACCGCAGATAGACTCACAGGCAAGTAGATGGATTCACAGGCAAGTAGATGGACTCACAGGCAAGATGCCTGTGCCACAAAACAATTAATAAATACTCTGTGGGATAGCCCTCTGGGCTGTCCTAACAAAGCACCATGGCATATCTAAAATGGTAGGATAGATTTAGATTATTCCATGGGTTTAGAAACCGGGTTTCTTTGCCAAATTTTTGCATTACTTTCTAAAAGAATAGAAGAAACCCGGTTTCTTAGCTGAAATCTATTCCACAAAATAAAGCGAGTTTTTTGCTTGGAGACTTAGTTTGGTTGACTACAGGAAATTTTTGTGTTAGTTTGAACATGGGTTATTTGATTTTTTAATGGGAGGCAATAAAGATGCCGCACCGCGAAACGGATATCTTCGACATCGGGATAGAAGAATTAATCAGAAAAAATATTGCTGAGAGTGCGATCGCTTCTCTGAAAAGTTATTTGGAAAAAATTTTGGATTATCAGGATAGTTTAGAACTGAGGGATGGAATTTTACAAGATTGGCTCGTACTTCGCAATCAAGTAAATCGGCGAACTAAAGCTATTTTGAATTTAGGCTCTACTAATCTTGAAGATATTTTAGATCTATTTGAAATGTTCCTAAACTTTTTTCATCGCTATAGAGCATTCATTCCAGAAGACTTAGATGAAGAGTTAAAACAAGCTAAGGATAACGCGATGGTCAAGTTAGATTTTTTTCGAGCATTGAAACTTACAGAAAACAGTCTTAAACAACGAGAGATTTTTATTTTTCTATCCCAGTTCAACCAAGGTTTGGATATAATCGTACATGTATTAGAGACTAATGCTAATATCTTTCCACTTCACCTTCAGTCCAGTGTCAGATTGTTTCTCAATCAATTACCTGGTCTTATCCAAAATAAGCTGGAAAAGCTAGAGATTTCTCCAGGAATTGAAACTGAGGTTAAGCGATATACTAGAGTAATAAATCGAGCAATCTTATCTGGGACTTGGCACTTAGATTTTTGGTCAACTAGACTGGAAAAATCTTCAGTAGAAACTGGAGAAAGTTGGAGAGAAAAACAAATTAAATTAAACCAACCAGCTTTAAATATGGTAGAGTCATGGTTGCAGGAAACTCAAAGGATTAATTTTACAGCAGAGATGGAAGAAGATAATCAAGAATTGATGCGAATAATTGACGATAACAGGGAAAGGAAACTATTTAGTGATTATTATACTTGATTCTTCAACTATTACTTTGCTAGTTGTGCAGTCTCAACTACAAGATAAAGCTTATTGCTGAAGGGATGATTAACCGCAGATGAACACAGATGAACGCAGATGATTGAGGATAGTTATTGGTTGGGAGTTTATATGAATTACGTTTAGATTTGCTATAAATAGTTTATTTTTCGTAGGTTCCGTTGAGGTAACGAAACCCGCCGAAGGGTTTTCAGGGCTTTAACTTCCCCTCTGAGCAAACTAACCTCTTCTTTTACTCCATCTACCTTGGCATCCAGCTTATCTATCTTGCGATCGACGTTCTCAGCTAGTTTATCTATCTTGCTGTCTATTTTTTCCAAGATATCCTTCAATTCCATTTCAACTTTTACAGCCATGAGTTATAATCCTTTTAAACTTTTTGTTTTTTTTGCCCTAGAACTGACTAGGGACTTATTTTTATTATTACACTTGTCGGGGATATTGTCAAATCGAAAAAAGGAAAATATTTAGTGATTATTGTTTTAACCACAGATGAACACAGATGAACGCAGATGATTGAGGATGGTTATTGGTTGGGAGTTTATATGAATTACGTTTAGATTTGCTACAAATAGTTTATTTTTCGTAGGTTGGGTTGAGGTAACGAAACCCTTCGACTACGCTCAGGGCAAGCCCAACACCAGAAGATTGAAGTTGAGTTTCCCTATGGCTCTACTAACCTACTAAAGCTAAATACCAGGAAAATTGGGGAATACCACCATGAGTTATTTAAAAAGCAGCAAACTACCCCGTAGTAGCGTGGCATATCTAAAATGGTAGAATAGATTTTAGATTATTCCATGGGTTTAGAAACCGGGTTTCTTTGCCAAATTTTTGCATTACTTTCTAAAAGAATAGAAGAAACCCGGTTTCTTGGCTGAAATCTATTCCACAAAATTAGGTTAGATTGTACAGATGGACTCACAGGCAAGATGCCTGTGCCACTCAGAACGCAGATGATTGAGGATAGTTATTGGTTGGGAGTTTATATGAATTACGTTTAGATTTGCTACAAATAGTTTATTTTTCGTAGGTTCCGTTGAGGTGACGAAACCCTTCGACTACGCTCAGGGCAAGCCCAACACCAGAAGATTGAGGTTGAGTTTCCCTATGGCTCTACCAACCTACTAAAACTAAATACCAGGAAAATTGGGGAATACCGCCTTGAGGATTGTAATAAAGAAGGCGCTTACTAGAGCCACAGTAGTAGCGCGGTTGAGAAATTCTTGGTTGTCCACCCGCTTATTTACTCCACTCATTTCAGTTTTCAGGGCTTTAACTTCCCCTCTGAGCAAACTAACCTCTTCTTTTACTCCATCTACCTTAGTATCTAGCTTATCTATTTTTCCATTTACCTCCTCCCTCAAGCTATCTATCTTAGAATCCACGTTCTCAGCTAGTTTATCTATCTTGCTGTCTATCTTTTCCAAGATATCCTTCAGTTCCATTTCAACTTTTACCGCCATGAGTTATAATCCTCTTGAATCTTCAATTTTTTCGGTTGTTTGCCCTAGAACTAACTAGGGCTTATCTTTATAATTACATTTGTTGGGGATATTGTCAAATGGAAAAAGGAAAATATTTAGTGATTATTGTTTTAACCACAGATGAACGCAGATGAACACAGATGATTGAGGATGTCTAATGATTGGGAGCTAAAGTATACGTAGGATGGGCATTGCCCACCTTATAGGGTTTGGTCACAAACAGTTGAATTTTATATTCTCTAGGACTTACGCAAATAACTCTCTTATACCGGGTTTCTGACCTGGATCGAACGGCTCAAATCAAGATTTTTCGTAGAGAAACCCGGTTTCTGCGTAAGTCCTGTTCTCAATAATTATAATTCCTATAACCATCCTAGACTAGGACTGATTCAAAACATTTTTTCAAGCGGAAATGCTTGGTTGTGGTGGGCGATTCTATCAGTTGATTACAATGAATTTATAGTTCCAGAGGAGATTATAGCTCAGTAAATAACCCATTACAAAGACCATCTTGATTACGAGATGAACACCCTAAATTGCTAAAAGATATAGAAAACTAAACAATAAAGGGAACATTTCCTCCGTGCGGATGACGAATAAATGTTGTGGGTTGACCTTTATAAGTACCGCAAAAGAATCTTACTTCTTGATTCTGAGCATGAATAGACTGATCTACAATAGAACTAGTAGGAAAAATACCCAGAATCAAACCAGCAAATACAGCAGCAAAAAACCTCATGTTCATCTCCTCCAACTCACCGCAACAATAATTATAGCACTTCGGGAGAAATGTCAAAATATTCAAGAAAATCAGTGCCACCTAAGCGACCCCATGGCGCTATAATAGAAATATTGATTGTTCATTGTTCATTGTTCATTGTTTATTGTTCATTGTTCATTGTTTATTGTTCATTGTTCATTGTTTATTGTTTATTGTGATAAATGGCCGAAACTAGATTAGAATCCTTTCAACAAGCCTACAGAAACCTCCAACTCCAACCCCTGGCACCAGAAGAACTCGACCAGTTTGCGGTAGACTACGGTGCGGAGGTAATGGAAGAATTGACACAACTGATGGAAGATAGTCCTGCTGGCAATAGCAAGATTATCTTCACCGGACATCGGGGTTGCGGAAAATCTACATTACTCGCTCAACTTAGCCGCAAACTGGAAAGTTGTTATTTTGTGGTTTTCTTTTCCATAGCCGAGATGATTGAAATGTCCGATGTCAATCATATCAATATTCTCTTCGCCATTGCAGTTCGCCTCATGGAGGAAGCGGAGCAAAAAGCCGTTACCATTTCCTCTACTACCAAAAAAGCATTTTACCAATGGTTTGCTACTCGTACCAAGCTGGAAACCATCGAAAAGAAGCGAGAGTTTAGTTTCGGTGCCGACTTCTTCAAACTGATTAGAACCAGGTTGAAAACTGACTCCAACATTAGAGAAGAAATTAAACAAGAGTTTAGCCCCAAGGTTTCCGACTTAATTAGCACTATAGATGATATTGCTGCAGTGGTAGAAGGGGCCAGCGGCCAAGAAATATTGGTAATGATCGATGACTTGGATAAATTAGACTTAGCCGTAGTGAGGGATATTTATCAAGCTCATATCAAAGCTCTCTTTCAACCCAATTTCCGAATTATCCTCACTATTCCTATTTCTGCTTTGCGAGAAATTCCCTTATTAAGCACTCTAGAGGGGGAAACTAACGATAGCATTGTCCCCATGACCGTACCGAAATTGTTTGCTAAAGCGGAAGCTCGCCAACCTAATGCAGTACCGTTTGCCGAAACAACCTCTATTCTCAGAGAAATTCTCAGCAAACGCATTAGCAGCGATTTATTGGAACCGGAAACTGCAGAGCGAATTATTCTCTATAGTGGGGGTGTCTTAGGAGAGTTAATTCGCATTACCAATCAATGCTGTCGGGTTTGCTTGCGTTTGGTGAGACGCGATGGGGATGAGGAAATTAGAATTAACGAAGCAGTGTTCAAGGAAGTAATTAAGAAATTGAGATTGAATTTAGATACTCGTTTTGGTTTGGTTGATTATGAAATGCTGGAGGAAATATACCGAGAGTTTAAACCCAAGGATTTGAAAGACCCAAGATTTTTAGATTTGCTCCACGGTTTGCACGCGCTGGAGTATCGCAATGATGACCTGTGGTACGACGTTCATCCTCTGGTGAGAGAGTTGTTGGCTAGGAAGGGGAAAATATAATTTGGGTCGATTCCCCTAAATCACTCTTATCAAAGAGGGAAGAAGAAAGATAAAAATTACCCCTCTGCGTCCTCTGCGTCCTCTGCGTCCTCTGCGGTTTATTTAATCTTAAATCTAAAAAGGAAAAACATCATGAAAGTTATAAGCAATTGTAGGTTGGGTTTCCCCATAGCGAAACCCTTCGACTACCGCGGTCCCTGCACTTCGGCGACCCTCTGTGGCCGCGAAGTCGAAGGGCAGGGACCGCCCAACAGCACTAAGTTGTGTTGGGTTTCGTGACCTCAACCCAACCTACGATAGAATAAACTGTGTTGAGGATGTAATATGAAATCTGAAAAAAAACGCTACAAATACAATAGTGTTTATAAGTTTTTTGTACATGCTTTACAGTTGGATCCCCCCCAGCCCCCCTTCAAAAGGGGGGAGCCTGAAAAGTCCCCAGCCCCCCTTGAAAAGGGGGGAGCCTGAAAAGTCCCCAGCCCCCCTTTTCAAGGGGGGA
>JH610602.1 GCA_000252485.1 Prochloron didemni P4-Papua_New_Guinea
TTATTAAAGGGGGATTTAGGGGGATAAACCCTATTTGTAGTCAAAAGTTTTCGTATTTCATATATAGGGTTCCTTGGTCATTAGCTACACCTATAAACCTGCGGACTGCTTCTGGACCTATTTCTCTGTACCTCGCAAGTATGAGAAATGCTATTATACTGGCCTATGAAAGTGTTTACTATGATATCAGAGCAACCGCAGGTTGCAGTATAACTATCAACTTTCCACTATCAACTGTCAACTGCTATAAATAACCTTGCGGTGGGCGATGCCCACCCTACAATCTATCTAAAAAGGAAAAACATCATGCAAGAACTAGAAGATATTATCAGAGAAAACCAGGAAGAATATGAAGAACTGCTGGTTTCCATTGAAGCTGGTGTGGGAACTTTAAACTTACTCATGGCCGTGTGCGATGATAATGCTTACCGCAATCAACTCATTACTCAATACGAACAGGAACTAGCACCGGATATTCGTCCCTATAGAATAACTTTAGATCAAGAAGAACCCAGCCTGAAAGGTGCTTTAAATAATTTAACAATTGGGGAAGAATATCTCCGTCAGGGAGGAAAAGCAGTAGTTACCGTCACCAGTGCAGAAAAGCTCTATTTTATGAGATTAGGAAAACGACGCTCCCAACAAGAAATCTTTGCCGGTTATTTACAATGGACCCGGGAAGGTTTGCGCAATTTTCCCTATTCTATCGTTCTCTGGGTCACTAGCCAAATTGAAGAATTACTGGTTTATAAAGCACCGGATTTTTGGAGTTGGCGCAAAGGAGTATTTCGCTTTATCTCCAAAAAAACTGCGGCAGTAAGTAAGGAAGAATTCCTGCCTTTAAAACCGGAATTTGAAGAACAATTACCGGACAATAATAACGATCAACCATCTTTACTGCCTTTACAAGACTTGCAAGAATTAATCCAACGACGAGAAGAAACTAAGGGTCTGAAAGACCCGGGTTTAACTAGTTTATACGAAAGCATGGGTCGCATCTACAAAAGTAGAGCGAAGGAAGGAAAGGCGGAAAATTATCAGCAGGAAAGGGAAAGGGCAATTCTCTATTTCCAAAAGGCTGTGGATTTAAGAAAAGAGCTGGGCAGAAATAATGGTTTGGAGTCTACTCTCAGCAACTTAGCCAGTCTCTACGAAGCCAGGGGAAATTATTCCGAAGCAGAAGCATTATATGCAGAATCTCTGGAGTTACGGAAGCAGTTCTTTGGGGAAACAAATATGGAAATAGCCATGGCTTTAATCGATTTAGCCGGAGTTTATCACAATCAAGCTCTCTACGAGAAAGCTATTTCTTTTTATAATCAAGCATTGGCAATGCAAAAGCAATGTTTGGGAGAGGAAAGTCCGGCCATAGCTACTACTTTTAATCATCTCGCGGGAACTTATCACGCACAAGGAGATCAGGATAAAGCCCAAGAATTGTATCAACAAGCTTTAGACCTGAGAAAAAAAGTGTTGGGTGAAGAACATCCCGATGTAGCTAATAGTTTGAGTAATTTAGGTTTGTTATATTACGAACAAGGAAACTACGGTCAAGCAGAACCTTTATTACTCCAATCTCTCCAATTAAAGAAAAAACTTTTCTTGGGAGACGACCATCCCGATATTGCTACTTTATACAATAATTTGGGTTTGCTGGCCTACGCTCAAGAGCAATATGAAGGCGCAGAAAGTTATTTAAAGAAGGCTTTGGAACTGCGTCGGCATATCTTCGGACAAGAGCATCCGGATATTGCTATTAGTCTTCATAATCTAGGGGGTTTTTATAAGGCCCGAGGTAAGACAACACTAGCTAAGGAATACTATGAAGAAGCTTTGGTGATTAGCGAGCAAAAGTTTGGGAAAGACCATCCTATTACTGTTAAAATCAAGGATAATCTGGATAAATTAACCGCAGATGAACACAGATAAACACAGATGATTTAGGATAGTTATTGGTTGGAAGCATTAATTGCCTACTTTTATTTATTTGAGTCCATTGTTGTGGATTATACTATGAAACTAACTACTCTGCCACCTCAAGCGAACCATGTCCAATAAGCAAGAGACTTTGAGCCAAGAAAACTATATCGCCACAAAGGAAGCAGCCCAGAGGGCTACCCCACGATTGACTTTCTACACATTCAGCTCCAAACAACTTAGGTTGATGGTGGGCTTGGTTCAATTATAGATTATTAATTGTTGGTGGTGATAAATAAATAGGGAAGAATAAACCGCAGATGAACACAGATAAACACAGATGATTTAGGATAGTTATTGGTTGAAGGCACTAATTGCCTACTTTTATTTATTTGAGTCCATTCCTGTAGATTATACAATGAAACATGGAATAATAAACCGCAGAGGCGCAGAGGACACAGAGAGGCGAAGAGAGGATAAAAGGATAGATCGCGACTAATATAGAGAAATCTTCTCAATTAAATGCTCCCTCCCTTAATTAAATGCTCCCCCCTTATTAAGGGGGGCTGGGGGGGATAAACCCCTAATTATTGCTTCGGAACTACAAAATTAACCAATTTACCCGGCACGACAATGACCTTTTTCACCTCCTTACCTGCCAAATATTGTTGGGCTGCTGGAGACTCTCTGGCATATTGTTCTAAAGCCTGCTTATCCGCACTAGCTGGTACTTGAATGGTTCCCCTAGTCTTGCCCATAATTTGAATGACTAAGGTGATTTCATCTACTACCAAAGCTGACTCATCTAAGACAGGCCAATTTTGCTCGTGGACGGATTCTTTTTTCCCCAATCTATGCCACAATTCTTCAGCCATATGAGGGGCAAAAGGTGCTAGCATGACTAACAAAGTTTCAATTGCCTCCTGATAAACAGGAGAATCTTGGCATTTGCTGGCGGACATGGCATTGCTCAACTTCATTAATTCAGAAATAGCTGTATTAAACTGATATGGAGGAGCTAAATCTTCCGAGACATCTTTTATTGCTGTATGAACTGCCCTTCTTAAATCTTTCTCTGCTTTAGTAATTGTTGCTTTCCCTTCAGAATCCTCTTTTACTTCGGTTACCTCCCCCCCA
>JH610603.1 GCA_000252485.1 Prochloron didemni P4-Papua_New_Guinea
TATTCAATGATATCACCTGCCATTAACTCTTGCCATTCAGAATCCTGTTGATAGTGAGCCATTAATTTTTCAGCTTGACGAGCTAGAATACTTCTACGTTCAGCAATGGGTAATTTTAGAAAAGCAAGACGCTCTTCTAAAGATAGATCTTGTTCCTTGATGGTAGAAAAATGGGGATCTACCTCTGGAGCCAGAATAACCACTTTAACAGTTTGCCCCACAGTGAGATTTGGAGCTTGGATCTCGATTTTATTTCCTGGTAAAACTTTTGCCGTTGTATATAAGGTGGATTTTAGCATTTTAATTTACCCGTTAAATAAGAAATAGAAGTGAAAAGACTTGCAAGTACCAACAAAGCAATTTGTTTCTACCTAATCTCTATTGTAACCTTTTTTTGAGCTTTAAAGACAGTAAATGGGGAAGAAACAACCAAGTCTGTTGCTAAACTGGTGTCGTGACCTACTTAAAATGCTAGAATAAATAATATGCCAATGATATATGGACATGAGATGCTCGAAACTATTCAAATCCAACTTTATCAATTAGAACAATTTGCTAATAGTCTGGTTAACAACCAACTCACTCATCTGAGCTTAACCAGTATAGGAGTCATTTTTCTCGCCGGACTTCTCACCAGTCTCACTCCTTGCATGCTCTCCATGTTGCCTATTACCATTGGATATATTGGCGGTTATGAAGCTGAAGGAAGATTAAAAGGAGCAGTCCAATCTGTTTGGTTTTCTCTGGGCCTAGCTACCACTTTAGCAGCGTTGGGAATCCTGGCTACTTCTTTAGGTAAAGTTTACGGACAAATAGGCATTGGCTTACCCATTATTGTGAGCGCGATCGCCATTATTATGGGCTTAAACCTGCTAGAAATTCTTCCTCTGCGCTTGCCCTCTCTTGGGGCTACGGATTGGATTACAGATGATCTGCCAGCAGGACTGCGTTCTTATTTACTGGGCTTAACTTTCGGCTTAGTAGCATCTCCTTGCAGTACCCCCGTTCTCGCTACTTTACTAGCTTGGGTGGCCACAACCCAAGATGTCGTCTTAGGAGGAGGTTTGCTTCTTGCTTATACCGCAGGATATGTGGCTCCTTTGATCTTAGCTGGTACTTTCACTGCTACTATTAAAAAGTTGCTGGAGTTACGTCGCTGGTCTAGTTGGATAACTCCTGCTAGTGGTGCTTTATTATTAGGTTTTGGTGTTTTTACTCTCCTTTCTCGCCTTCCTCTGCCCATATTTTAGGGAGAGTAAATACCCATTATCAAATTTTATTTGTGATGTTCAACTTCAATAACAGTATGAACATTTCCTCGAGGGGAAAAGTCACCTTTTACTTTAGCAACAAGAGGGTCGCAGGCAGCGATAAAATCATCTAGAATTTGATTAATAACTTCTTCGTGGGAAATATAGCGATCGCGGTAACTATTGATATAGAGTTTCAGGGCTTTTAACTCTACTACTTTTTCATCGGGGGAATAAGTTAGATAAATAGTCGCAAAATCTGGATAGCCGGAAAAAGGACATTTACAAGTAAACTCCGGCAAAGTAATATTTATATCGTAGCTCCGTCCGATGCGAGGATTGGGGAAAGTAATTAATTCTCCTTCCTCAATAGCCCTTTCTCCATATTTCAGTTTTTTGGCTTCATTAGACATTACTCTTAAACGGGATGAACTGTTGATTAGCTCTTAGATATGGGGGTGGAGGGACTTGAACCCTCACGACTTTTAAGGTCAACGGATTTTAAGTCCGCAGCGTCTACCATTCCGCCACACCCCCGCTATATTACTACTATTGTAGTATAGCGGTTACGAAATTTACCCACAATTAAATATTAGAACACAAATTCTGGAATTTGTCAAGACTTATCTAAAAAAAATATTCAAGTTCGGTGGTTGCTTAATTGGAGACGGCGGCGATCGCCTTTTCCAGTTCTGTTTGATTCAAGTCCGTGAGAATAAATACTTCTTGAACCGTTTTTCCCTGTCTGGCGATGACTTTATAGCCGCCCCGTATGGGAACCGATACCCTCAATTTTAGCTTGGGGCAATGTCCTTTGGCACGGCTAATTCTGCCTGGAGTAACTGTGGTGATTCTAGTCCGAGCAATCAGTTTTTCCAGAACTGGAATTAAACCTGGGATATGGGTAGAATGGTTCCAGACTAACCTGCCTCCTGGTGAATTGTCCATTCAGGCTGTCTCCAGAGGGGCCATAGTTAAACCAGCACGACTCAATTGTTGATGATAGAGTTCCGCTGGTTCTGCCGGTCCGATCCAGACGATCGCCTGTCCTTCGTTATGTACTTGTTCCGTCAGAGTCCAAGCGCGATCGCTGGTCATGTCTGGAATATACTTCATCAAGCATTGGGCAACATGCTTGAAAGTATTGAAATCATCATTGAGGACAATTATCTTATAGTTTGGATAAGGCTTGCGAACTACTTTTTTTCCTACTTCAGGCGCTACAATAGAAGAAGTGGCCATTGCTCTAAGTCTCTGTTGTTAGTCTTATATTTTTCTCTTCTCACTATTATAATTAAGATTTAACATTTATTTGTAAATGCAAGAGATTTGTTTGACTCTCTTGTTTCCAGATAGTATCACTTATTATAGTTCATACATATTACCTCATGACGCAGACAAAATTAGAAACCCCACCCCAGCAAGATTCAGATGGTTATCTCGATGAGTTGCCCAACGAGGTAGAAATGTCTCTCTTCGATCACCTCGAAGAATTGCGACAGCGGATTTTCTTCGCTCTCATTGCTGTATTCTTAGGGATAATCGCCTGTTTTATATTTGTCAGACCCATTGTCCGATTTTTGGAAGTTCCCGCTCAGGGGGTCCAATTTCTCCAACTAGCTCCAGGAGAATTCTTTTTTGTTTCCATTAAAGTTGCTGGATATAGTGGTCTAATTTTATCAAGTCCTTTTATTCTGTATCAAATAATTCAATTTATCCTTCCTGGGCTGACTCGCCGGGAACGCCGCTTACTGGCACCAGTAGTGCTAGGTTCAACTATTCTCTTTTTCGCGGGACTGGGATTTGCTTACGCACTGCTAATTCCTGCTGCTCTCAATTTCTTTATCAACTATGGAGCCGATGTTGTGGAGCAGTCTTGGTCAATTGACAAGTATTTTGAATTTATCCTGCTGTTGATGTTCAGCACTGGATTAGCGTTTCAAATACCCATTATTCAACTTGGACTGGGGTTGTTGAAAATTGTTTCTTCCGCTCAAATGCTTTCTGGTTGGCGCATTGTAGTTTTAGGGGCAGCAATTTTAGGGGCTATTCTCACTCCTTCTACCGATCCTCTGACTCAAAGTCTCCTCGGTGGTGCGGTATTAGGACTGTATTTTGGGGGTATTGGTTTGGTGAAACTTACCGGGAATTGAGATTAGTGCGAAAAATTTAACACGGACTTCTATCCACTGTCCACTATCAACTATCCACTATCAACTGTCCACTATCAACTATCCACTATCCACTGTCTATTCATCTAAGATCCATTCTGAGGCTCGTTCTCCCAAATCTAGGGCAATACTAACGGCTTTGCCAAGACGAGGACGTTCCCGAGTTTGAGCGATGAAAGTTTTAATTTTTGACTCCACCGACCAAGCATTGATATAATTACAGACTTGATCGAGATGTTGGAGGTATTCCGTTTGGCTTAGGGGAAAGGAGACTTGCTCTACATACTTCCACATTACTTGGAAGAAAATCTTGCCTTTAGTTCTTCGCAACTGAACGTCGTAGGATCTGCCCCATTTATTTACTAAAATTTGGTGTAGTTCTTTCCCTGTCATTTGGTTTTTAGAGAATTATTGATAATAATTAGCAATTATTTAATTGTAACTCAAGATAGGATAGGAGGCGATATCTTTGAGATCCGCTCTGCGGTGCGCCCTTCTGTTTCGCTCAAGACAAGCCATTAGATGCACCGCGTTCCCCTCAATATGCTATTCTAGAATCTCGAGCTATACTCCTATGGCCTTCATCCGAGCCGAGTCAGCTGGTGGCTCGAGCCTGTATCGTAAAATGCCAGTTGGTTATATTTTGGTGAATTGAAAACCTAATTGAGCAAAAGAGCCAAGGTCTGTAATAATTTAAAATATATTTTGTAAACCTTTATAAAGCCTTTGTCAAAATCACGTCTTGCCGATTACCAAATCCAGCTTGACCCTTGGCATTGAGATGAGAACAGTCTGAGATTCAACTCAGAATAGTTTACAAAAGTAAACAATCAAACGCTTAAGTTATGGCTCAACTTTCTAGCTCTGACAATGTCCCAGATATGGGTCGTCGTCAATTTATGAACTTGCTCACATTTGGAACGGTAACGGGTGTAGCCTTGGGCGCTCTTTACCCTGTAGTAAAGTATTTTATCCCCCCGAGTAGTGGCGGGACCGGAGGTGGAGTCACAGCAAAGGACGCTCTGGGTGACGATGTAATTGTGACGGAATTCCTGGAGACTCACAATGCAGGCGATCGCGTTCTCGCTCAAGGACTTAAAGGTGACCCTACCTATATTGTAGTTGATGGAGAAGGGGCAATTTCCAATTACGGCATCAATGCTGTCTGCACCCATTTGGGCTGCGTCGTTCCTTGGAATGGCAGTAAGGACAAGTTTATTTGTCCCTGTCACGGTTCTCAATACGACCCCACTGGTAAAGTGGTTCGCGGTCCAGCTCCTCTGTCCCTGGCCTTGGTGAACTCTACCGTTACAGAGGACGACAAGATTGTCTTTACACCTTGGAAAGAAACTGATTTCCGCACCAATGAAAATCCCTGGTGGACCTAAAGCAACCAAATTTATTAAATTCAGAATTTTGAGTACGGAGATGAAACAACCACTGCAAATGTGGCGGATTGGAAAAAAATCTATTACAAAGATAGTGCTAGTAGCGATCGCTACTGTTGCTTTATTCCTCGCCAGCGATTTTACCCTGCCTCAGTCTGCTGCCGCTTATCCCTTCTGGGCTCAAGAAACTTCCCCCGCAACT
This sequence comes from Prochloron didemni P4-Papua_New_Guinea, assembly GCA_000252485.1. Lineage (GTDB taxonomy): Bacteria > Cyanobacteriota > Cyanobacteriia > Cyanobacteriales > Prochloraceae > Prochloron > Prochloron didemni. Next base: position 5,012 of record JH610603.1, read on the forward strand.
CCTCGGGAAGCTACTGGCAGAATTGTTTGCGCTAACTGCCATTTAGCAGAAAAGCCTGTTGAAGTGGAATTACCCCAGGCTGTACTGCCAGATACGGTTTTTGAAGTAGTGGTGAAAATTCCCTACGATTTAGAGACGGAACAAGTAACTGGGGATGGCAGTAAAGGGGGTCTGAATGTAGGCTCTGTCTTAATGCTACCGGAAGGCTTTAAGATTGCTCCCGATGACAGAATCCCAGAGGAAATGCTGGAAAAAATTGGCTATGCCTATTTCGAGCCTTACACAGAAGATGACGAGAATGTGGTCATTGTCGGTCCTTTACCCGGTGAAGAATATCAGGAAATTACTTTCCCCGTTCTTTCTCCTAACCCAGCAACAGATAAGAACGTTCGATTCGGTAAATATCCAGTTCATGTAGGTGGTAATCGCGGACGAGGTCAAGTTTACCCCACTGGCGAGCCTAGCAATAATACCTTGTATAAAGCTTCTACTACAGGTACGATTGTTGATATTGCTGAAGAGGAATATTATGGCGCAGATATTTTCATTGAAACTGCTGATGCAGAAATTGTTGTAGATTTCGTTCCTGCAGGACCTGAGTTGCTGGTTGCGGAAGGAGACCAAGTAGAAGCTGGACAAGCTATCACTAATGACCCCAACGTAGGCGGATTCGGTCAAAAAGATGCGGAAATCGTGCTGCAAAGTGCCGCTCGCATCAAATGGTTGATGGTGTTCTTGGGTGGTATTGCTCTGGCTCAAATGTTGCTCGTGATTAAGAAGAAGCAAATAGAAACCGTGCAAGCTGCAGAAATGGATTTCTAAGTTCTTTTTTGTTTGTTATCCCCCTAAATCCCCCTTATCAAAGGGGGACTTTTTTTGTTTGTTGTTTGTTGTTTGTTGTTTGTTAGAATTGAAAAAAACTGGTTGATAATTCTCTATTATGTAGCGCTTCGCGCTGGTGTCTTTACATGCTACATTTTTTATACAAAGGTAATGCATCGGCTGTATCACCTTTGTATAAAGCGAAAGGCGCATTTTTCTTATCAACCTCTTAATTGCCTGCACTGAGCGAAGTCGAAGGGTAGCCGAAGTGTTCATTGCTCATTGCTATAGATTATGAAAGCAATTAAAGTCATGGCAACTGTTGATGAAAAAGGCACTTTGTCTTTGGATCGACCGTTAAATATTGTTGAAAATAGCCGCGTAGAGGTCATTGTTCTTGTTACAGAAACAGGATACATTGAAGAACAAGATGAAAGTAAGGAATCTAAAGAAGAAATTATACAAGATTTTCGTCAAGCTTGGCATGAAGCAATGACCGAACAAACCATTCCTATTTCTCAACTTTGGGAAGGAATTGAAAATGTCTGAAGTATCTTTTATTAAAGTTGAAGCGACTCGGAGATTTCAGCGAAATCTACGTAAATTAGCAAAAAAGTGATATTATATAACTATAGCTATTTAACAATCTAATGCGTGTTCGATGGAATGAAGCAAAACGACAAAGAGTTTTAGCAGAACGTAATATTGATTTTGGTCAATTCAATGATTTGTTGTATATTCCCTATGTTGAAGATCGACGTTCTGAAATACCAGAACAATATCGAATTATCGGTTTTGCCGATGGAAAGCTAACAACATTCATTGTGGAATATCGAATTGATGAAGTAGGAGAATACATTTGGATTGTCACAGCATGGAGATCGACAAAACAGGAGAGAAAAAACTATGATCAACAAGTCTACTGAAATTAAAGATATTGAGGAAATTGCTCAGAAAGCTCATTTAGGAGCAGATGTATCGGAGCATTTCACCGGTCATTTTCAAGCAAAGCAACAAATTAATATTGTTTTTCCCTTGGAGTTACTGCGGAGTATTGATGCAGAGTGCGAACTACAACAGATAGATCGTCAAGATTGGATTAAATTAGTCTGTGCTGACAAAATTCGTGAGATTCAAACTAGTAGAATTTCAAAAGCTCTATAGTTTTGTAGGTTGGCGATCGCACTAATATTAAATATGAAAAGTAATGCTACAGATAAATCTTGATTATCTGAGTTAATCTATGAAGGCGAGGACAGCCTAGAAGGCTATCCCACGGGGTATTGATTAGATGACTTATCCTCAACAACCAACAACCGAAAACACTTTTTTATTGGGGTTTAATATGAAATCCGAAAAAGAATGCTACAGATACAATAAAAGTTCGAGAGTTTTTACGGATAGGGCAATGCTTATATGTTAAAAGTCCCCCTTTGGTAAGGCTTGCCCAGAGGGTCGTCGAAGGGGGGATTTAGGGGGTAGGTTTGTAGCAACAATTATCGTATTTGATATAATCTAGTTCTGCAGTTAAAACACATTTAGCCAGCCCAGAAACCGGGTTTCTGGTAAGATTTTAATATTAATTTAGAAACTTTTTAAAGAAACCCGGTTTCTAACCCACGGGTAAATTTTTATCCAAATCAGAAAATATAGATTCATTGCTAGAAATAAATAGTATTTATAAATAATTAGTATAAGTTCTAACGTTGGATCCCCCCCAGCCCCCCTT
>JH610604.1 GCA_000252485.1 Prochloron didemni P4-Papua_New_Guinea
CCTGCCCTTCAAAAGGGGGGAGCAAGATTGGCGATTTAATCTAAGCTGTGCAGTGAAAACCAATTTAGCTTATAATTTAGGATGATGAAGTAATAGAAGAACTGGAATAATTTATCCATCCCGATTATGAGTTCCCACTCTCCCAAACCTCCTTCCCCAGATTATCTTCAACAAACCACAGAAACATTAGTTAAATTTGTGGATTGGATCGCAGAATTAATTCGTTCTGGCAAGTGGTCCAAGTTGCTGGTGTTTCTGGAAGTAGTTTTGGTACTGTTTTGTACTCCAGGTGGAGTGGTTCCTCAAGCATTAAAGTCTTGGTTTAGTATCACTTTACCACCACAATACCAAACTTTCTTTGGGTTAGCCGTAGTCTTGATTCCTATGGCAGCTCTAATAATAGCTGTGGGGACTTCCCCTAAGAGAGCAAAAACGGAAGAAGTAGTAAAACGGAAATCAAAGGCTATTAAAGGATTATATGCTTTTACAGCCGAAGATGGGGAAATTTTTCGGAGCTTGGAACGGGAATCAGCTTTAGACCGGTGTTTGCGGAACATTACCCATGAAGATTTTCGCTTCGGTATTTTAATGGGATTGTCCGGTTGCGGCAAAACTTCCTTTTTGCAAGCGGGAATCGTACCTCGCTTGAAGAAGCCGGATTACCCCGATAGGGGAGTATACGTGCGGTTTTCGGACCGATAGCCTCTCTCTACCATACAGGAAGCTCTAGCGCAACAGTTAGAGATTCCTCTGGATTGGTTAAATTCTATGGTTAGGGAAGGAGAAGCGGGAACCAGCTTTTTACCCTTGCTGAACCAAGCAGTAGAAGCTGCAGGTTGTCCGGTAGTGTTGTTTTTCGACCAGTTCGAGCAGTGGTTCGTCCAGCACAAGCAAAAGTGGCAGCGAGAGCCTTTCTTAGGTTGTTTGAAGCAATGGTACGGCGAGAGAGATAGAGCGAAGAAGGTGAAAATAGTGGTGTCCGTTCGCTCGGATTTATCCTATCGTCTCAACGAGTTACAACAAACTTTGGGCTATAGTTTGGGACCCCAGCACGTGTTTGAACTGGAAAAGTTTACTCCCGAGCAAGCAACTGGGGTGTTGAAGGCCATGGCTCGAACGGAACAACTGCCCTTTGATGAAGATTTTCTGACTCAGTTGACTAGGGAGGAGTTAGGGGATAAAGAAGGACTGATTTCCCCGGTGGATTTGCAGATTTTAGCTTGGATGATTACCGCTCAAACTGGGCAACAGTTGCGAGCTTTCAATCGCAAGGCTTTTCAGCAGTTTGGGGGAGTGGAAGCCTTATTGAGTCGCTATTTACAGCGAGCTTTACTAGCTTTAGGAAGTAAGGCTCAACGAGAAGCAGCGGTGAACGTGTTGGTGGAACTGACGGATTTGGACCAACAGGTACGTTCCGGGGTGCTGACTTTGGAGGAGTTGGAAAGGAAGTTAAAACCCAATCTTTCCAGCCAGGAAATTAAACAAGCTGTTAATTGGCTGGAGCGAGGAGACGTGCGGTTGATTTCTCCGGTGCGTGCGTTCCCTTCGACGACCCTCTGGGAACGCGATCGGCTCAGGGAACGCGATCGGCTCAGGGAACGCGAAGGGTACGAACTGGCTCACGAACGTCTCATTCCTGCTGTGATGCAACAGGCTAAACTCCAGTTAAATACCGCGAGTCGAGCCAATCAATTGTTGGAGCGTCGGGTGAACGAGTGGTTGGGCAATAATCGGCATAGTCGTTACTTGTTTTCCTGGTGGGAACTGCTGTTAATTGAGAGACAAAAGCCTTATTTAGTTTGGGGGAGCAAGAGAGAACAGAAACAACGTTTGTTAACTCTCAGTTGGCGAAAGATTTATCGGTTGGCTGGGATGGTTATTGGGGCGGTTTTGATGGCGGCGAGTTTTTTGGGGTGGTTGTGGTTTACTCCTCAAGGACAAATCCAACAGGTGTGGTGGAGTATAGATAATCCTTTCGGTAGTTCTTTGGAACGAGTGGACGATTGGACGGCTGTTGACGCGGCAGTTGCTATAGCAAAGGATGGGAAATGGCAATATGCTTTTAAATTGGTTGAAGAGCAGGTGGAGCATTATGAAGCTCAAACGAATTTTTTGTGGGGGTTTAGTAGGGTTATTCCCCGACAGAAGAATACTAAGCAAGCTAAAGCTCAATTGAAAAGGTCTTTGGCTCTCGCTCAAGAGATTGACGACCCAGAGGACAAAAGCGATGCTCTGATATACATTGCCACAGCCTACACACAAGTAGAAGATGACTTAGCTGCTGCGGAGGGGTTAAAAGACATTTTGAAGGCTGCGGTGGAGATTGACGAACCATACTACAAAAGCTATACTCTAAGTCGGATTGCCACAGGCTACGCACAACTAGAGGATGACTTAGCTGCTGCGGAGGCGTTAAAAGTCTCTTTGAGGGCTGCAATGGAGATTGACCAACCATATTCTAAAAGCAATGCTCTGAGCAGTATTGCTACAGCCTACGCACAACTAGAGGATGACTTAGCTGCGGATGGGTTAAAAGAAACTTTGAAGGCTGCAATGGAGATTGACCAACCATATTCTAAAAGCAATGCTCTGAGCAGTATTGCTACAGCCTACGTACAACTAGAAGATGACTTAGCTGCGGATGGGTTAAAAGAAACTTTGAAGGCTGCGGTCCAGATTGACAACCCATCCTCTAAAAGCGATGCTCTGAGATACATTGCCAGAGCCTACGCACAACTAGAGAATGACTTAGCTGCTGCGAAAGGATTAAAAGACACCTTGAAGGCTGTGATCGAGATTGACGACCCAGAGGACAAAACCAATGCTCTGAGATACATTGCCACAGCCTACGCACAACTAGAGGATGACTTAGCTGCTGCAGAGGGTTTAAAAGATACTTTGAAGGCTGTGGTGGAGATTGACAACTCATACTACAAAAGCAATCCTCTGGGTAATATTGCCAGAGCCTACGCACAACTAGAGGATGACTTAGCTGCTCGGGAGGCGTTGAAAGACTCTTTGAAGACTGCGATC
>JH610605.1 GCA_000252485.1 Prochloron didemni P4-Papua_New_Guinea
AGAGCCTACGCACAACTAGAGGATTACTTAGCTGCTGCGGAGGGATTAAAAGACACTTTGAAGGCTGTGGTGGAGATTGACTACCCACATTACAAAAGCGATCACCTGGAAGCTATTGCTGTTGCTACAGCAAGTTTTCCCAACTCCAAACTCAAACAATCCATTTTGCAAGCTACTCTAGAGGCTGCAGAAGCAGCTAACGCAGACGAAGCTTTAGGAGAAATTTCCTCTCAATATGCCCGAGATAATGCCTGGGGAAAAGCCTTAAACGCTCTCAAACGTTGTGGTGAATACCAGAAAATTGCTGCCTTGACCAACATTCTCACCCTGTGGGCGGAAAAGCAAAATCCTCTGTTAATTGATGGAGCAGTAGTACTGAAAGTTGAAGCAAAACCTAGTGAAGATTCTCCCAATCGTTATATCTTTCAAGTCTCTATCTCTAGCCAAAGTGAAAAAACTCATGACTATGCAGACCGCTGGGAAGTTCTGACAGAACAAGGCAAACTTTTATACAGCCAAACCCTTGAGAAAAGCCAGAGCCAGGAGCAACCTTTTACTAGTATTAGTGAAGCTTTCCCACTTGATTCTCGCGAACAAATAGTTATCGTCCGCGCTCGCATGCACACCCATGATAATAATAAGACTGGTTATGAAGCTGAACAAGCCTGGAAAGGGTCGGAGAAGAGAGGATTTAAATTTATTCGACTTTCTGAAAACTTTGCAAACCGTAATAGCAATGAACAATGAACAATAAACAATAAACAATGAACAATAAACAATAAACAATAAACAATTAAGAGGTTGATAAGAAAAATGCCCCTTTCGCTTTGTACAAATACGAAAATGATTGCTACAAATGGGGACTTTTTCTTCTCCCCCCTTTTGAAGGGGGGCTGGGGGGTATCCAGCGTTAAGGCATCTACCAATAACTTATAAATACTATTCTATCTCTGGTATTATTTTTCATGTTTCTTATTATATCAAATATGAAAATGGTTGCTACAAATGGGGGCTTTTTCTTCTCCCCCCTTTTGAAGGGGGGCTGGGGGGGATCCAGCGGGAAGGCATCTACCAACAACTTATAAATACTATTCTATCTCTGGTATTTTCTTTCTGATTTCGTATTAGATCAAGAATCAGATACTTTAGCGTTGCGCTGTTGGGTTTCGTTCCTCAACCCAACCTACAAGATAGGCGATCAGGCGGAGCCTGCCACTGCGTGATCGCACTACGATGCTCGAGATAATGCGGTGCGTTGCGAACGCACCCTACTGATATAGAGGCTAGAAGGCTATCCCAAGGTATATTTATTAATAATGAAAGTGAATCTTTCAGATTAAGTCATATCACAGGCTAGAAGCCTGTGCCACAATGAGTAAAGATGACTTATCCCCAACAACAAACAACAAATAACAAACAACCAACAACCAACAACCAACAACCAACAACCAACAACCAATTAAAAATATGCTGGATAGACGAAAGCGAATGCGGTAGAACTAGGAATAGTTGTCCCATCTAATTCTTCCACTACAACTGTTTCCATTTCTTCATCCCAACGAGCTTTAATTTCCCTCCCATTAAATTCCATCACCTTTTCCCCTATTTTGGACCATTCTTCATGAGGAAATTCATAACTAGCTCCAGCAAAACGATTGTGAGGTGTTTCCTCATTTGCTTCCCAAATATAACTGACAATTGCTTTGGGATGAAGGGTGAGAGTATCTCGATCGCGGGTGGGAAAAATAATCCGTTCGTCTGTATAATAGGTTCCGTAGGGATAGCGATGGTAAGCTCTTGTATAACCAGTATCGGTGGATAAAATTTTACTTTCTGGATATTTAGCTAACCAACTACCAAGAGTTGTTTTAATGGCCGGAATTTTCGCTAAACTGCTATTTACTTTAGCCCCAATAATACCCATTGCCCAAGGTTGAGAATAGAGCGTATCGTCGGCGCGATCGTACATTACCAAACAAGATTGATAAAGTTTGCCAGAAACTCCATAGGTGGTATTCTGCCGTTCAAAAGCAACAATTGTATCGCAAAGGGGACAGTAGGAAACGCTAAGATTAACTCCTCCAATCTCATCGTTAACTAACTCGTGCCAATTCATAATTCCCAAAGGATATGCTTTGGCTTCCCCATTGATAACAATTCCAATAACTAGTTCTTGGTCTCGAAAAGGTGTAGTGGTAGCAGTATCGAATTTTGGATGGTCGATACTGGGAATGCCGTCTTTTGGCGGACCGCCATTGAGTAATTCATCTAAATTAATGCGACTGTATTCAACGGGGTTAATGTTTTTTTTGCTAATATCTTCCAGTTCTTGACTTTGATTGTGCAAATTGCTGGTAAGATGAAAATAGCTCAATTTGAAATTATCCCAGCCTCCTGCTTGTACGACTAAGGCAAAAAAACAAATTGCTAGAATAGAAATAGTACTGAGGGCAATTTTCGCTAGTCTATTCATCATGGGTAGAAATTCAAACTCAAATTTTGTTTTAATTAGTTGAGGAGATAAATAACGTTGTGGTGGGGGATGCCCACCCTACAATTCTCTAAATCTATTCTACCCTGAACCAACCTATGATCCAAACTGCTGCTTTTCCTATTTTATAGCTGGTTCTACATCAGTTAAAGAGAAATCATTACCCTTAAAAAGGAGAGGTTCCCCCGATGCTTTTGCTAAAGCGTAAGCAAAACAATCGCCAAAGTTTAGTTTTGCCTTGTGATTTCCTTTACCATATTTGGCAAAAGCATCACGGGCTATCTCTAATTGTTCTGTATCAAAAGGGATAATCTCAATTTTTGATGCAGTTAAAAAAGCCAGAAGCTTTTCTTTTCCTATTTCTCCCTTTTTTGCTGCAGTCACTATAAACAATTCAAGAGCCGTTCCTGCTGACATGAGTTTAACAGACGCACTACTAATGGCCTGAACCAATAAATTTGCCTCTGGTTCCTCATACAGAATTGCTATAATTGCTGAACTATCAATAACCATTAGCTAGACAGTCCATTTTCATCATAGCCCATAATCTCATCAGGAGTGCGATTGTCGAGAGTGGGTAGAGAATTAAAACTTCTTGCTATTTCCAAGAGTTTTTCTTTCATAGATAAATTTTCCTGAGTCTTAGAGGCTGTTTGCTGAAAGGTAAAAGACGAGGTGGACGTTGGTCTTTCTATGAAAGTTTTAATAGTCAGATATTCTGGTTCTAATTCCAGAAGTTTTTTAACTGCTATTTCTATCAATGCTTCTTCACTTTGACCAGTGATAGAGACCAGTTGACGGACAAGCTTCTCAGTTTTGGGATTGTTTATCAGAATAGTCATTGAGTTGAGAGTCAGTTGTAAGTCAGATTATACAGTAGTTTTGCAAAATCTGGATCTAAATGCAAGTAAAATTTATAAATTAATATTTTTTTTCTACCACAGCATTTATAGCTATAGTCAAAAGCAGTTTTTTAGTTACAAGTTAAATTATATTGCTCCTGTTGGGTTTCGTTACCTCAACCCAACCTATAAGATCGGCGATCGCGCTATTGACCATCTGACCATCTCTCATTGTACTTATTTTACTAGATAATTAATGATTAGGTCTATTTTGAACCGCTCCTTAACGCAGATGAACGCAGATGAGTAAAGATGACTTATCCCCAACAACCGTGCAGGCAACCAACAACAAATAACAAATCAGCTTTCCTACATATTTATCATTATTCTAATTTACCCCAAATAGCTAATCCTCCTCCTTTTCCTCTGGCAGCAATAATTTTGTCTTGAATAAGAAAATAGCTGAAAAATGCTTGTTTGCGGATGCTTTCTTGATGAAATTGTTCTTCTCTTTTCTCGCCATTGGCAATAAAGCCATTATACAGTTGAATCCCAAATAGTTTCAAGGTCATGTGGGTGAAATCGAAAAAAAGGATATTTTTAGGTTGAGAAAATTTGATTGGACCGGTTAAAGCTAATTGTAAAGAACCAAACTGGACAGAATTTTCTATTCTACCAACTGTAAAAGAGGGAAAACTCATGTCTTGTTCACTAGGAATTAATTCCGATGAGTAGGAGATGTGAATGGGAATCCAGCGAGGAAGGTAAAGTCCGGAACCGAGCATAATCCCAGCCCGTTTCCGTGCTTTTTTGGTTCCGGTGATGAAACACAATCTCCAGGTTCCCAATAATTGTTTTAATGAATAAATTTGTTTGTTCTTTTTAGCGCTTTTTTCTGCTTCTAGGAGAGTTTCTACAATTAATTCGCTGGCAGGTCCTTTCCGGTCATTGTTGAGGAACGATTGGACTGCTTGTTCTAGTATCTGGGTGTTTTCCATTCTTTATAGATAGTGGATAGTTGATAGTGGATAGTTGATAGTGGATAGTTGATAGTGGATAGTTGATAGTGGATAGTTGATAGTGGATAGTTGATAGTTATTATTATATAGGATTGTAGGTTGGGTTGAGGCAACGAAACCCAACAGCAAATTAGTTTTGTTGGGCGGTCCCTGCACTTCGACTGCCGCGGTCCCTGAGGGTCGTCGAAGGGCAGTGTTTGCGGTAGTCGAAGGGTTTCGCTATCGCTCTACCCAACCTACTATTATACTAAGTTGATGACCGATCGCCATTCTAATTCCGACTTTTTCCGACTGATCTATAGCAAGAGCCAAGGGGATTACCACAGGATCTCATCTGTTTTGATAGACAGACATTTTCGTGAAATATAATCAATACAAGGGTTTTGGAACTGCCATGAGGGTTGATAAATTAACTATCAACTGTCAACTATCAACTATCAACTACTATAACCGTCAAAATTCCAGCTTTTATCCGACTGACATTTAGAATAACTCTGTTTAAGCTATTTAACAAACCGACATTCTGCACTTCGTGCTATATATAGCACGAAGTTCTACAAATTCTAGATTATAAGCCCAAAGATAGATAGGGCTTGGTTAAGTCAATAAAAACAATTCAAGAAATAAATGGTTAATAATGCTGTTGCTGTGGATTTAGCGGGGAAAGTATATTTTCAACAAAATTACTTTCAGAGTATAACTCGAATTAAGCAGTTACGAGACAATTATCTTTCTGTTGGGCAATTGCAAGATCGCCTTGAAGATTTACCGATCCAATTAGAGAATCCTCAAACCCGTCCCTGGAAACCCATTGATTGGCATGGTATTCATCAGGAGCAAATCATTGGCATAGAGTTGAATGTCTTTCTGGCTATTATTGCAGGAGCGATTGATACGGAAGCGCCTATTCATGGTTATACTCAAACTAGTCGCCAATATTTGGAAAAAGTTCACCCACCATTAGCTCGTTTTATAAGTGGAACTGTAGGGGAAAATGGGGAAATTATCCAGTTGGGTTTGTGGGAAAAGGAAGAGCGACAGCATTCTCCGGCGTTAAATAAAATCTATCGTCAACTGTCGGGAAAATCCCATGTGATTAATCCCCGAACTATCAAAACCTATCGACCTTCTGATAATGCTTACGAAGACTTATATCGTCATGGACTGCACCGAGTCATGACGGAATATGGGGCTGTTTGTCTTTATCTCTGGTTGATGGCTCGCACTACGGGAATATTGCAACAGGTATTGGGGGAATTGTTGCAAGATGAAATTAACCATCTGGCTAAATTTTGGAGTTTTGGACTTTGGGCCTATCCCGATTCCTATTTTAGCAGGATAGGTCGGACTTTGATGGAGGGAATCACCTTGCAAGTTTCTTCTACTGATAGCCACGTTCAATTTACCACCCAGTTCCGCCGCACTTTGAAACGGATGATGGGGGTACTGCACTGGGAGTCTTGGTCTTGGAGCCATCGTTGGGAATTAATTTGGGTTTTTATCTTGGTGATGGGTCGTTTTTGGAGTTGGAGTGCTAGCCTAACGTCTGAGTATTTGCGAGAACTGTTGTCAGATCCTCCTACTCCCTAGATTAAGTTCAACGACGAAGAACCAAGAATATCTATCTATATCTATCTATATCTGTGTTCATCTGTGGTTCAAACAACAAACAACATGACTGCTCAATTATTATCTACTACACCTGTTAATTTCGATAATGGAAGGTTGCCTCGCCACGTGGCGGTTATTATGGACGGTAACGGTCGCTGGGCAACTAGACGAGGTCTACCCCGGATTGTGGGACATCGCCAAGGAGCGGATACTCTCAAGGAAATACTGCGGTACTGTCAAAACTTGGGGATTGAAACTCTCACTGCTTATGCTTTTTCTACGGAGAACTGGGCGCGGCCCATGGGGGAAGTCAATTTCCTCATGACTCTGTTTGAGAGTTTGCTGCGACAAGAATTAAAGGAGATGCACTCGGAAGGTGTTCGGATTAAATTTATCGGTAATTTAGATTTGTTAGCTCCTTCTTTGCAAAGGGAAATTGAGGGGGCGATCGCCTTGACTGCTAAAAATAAGGGAATCCAATTCAATGTGGCTATTAATTATGGCAGTCGGCAAGAAATTCTCAAAGCTTGTCGTCATTTAGCTGGACGAGTGGCAAGGGGAGAAATAGAAGAAGAAGCCATTGATGAAAATCTCTTTGCTGCATATTTAGATACTGCTGGTTGTCCCGATCCGGATTTGTTGATTCGCACTAGCGGAGAAATGCGTTTGAGTAATTTTCTCTTGTGGCAAATAGCCTATACGGAAATATATGTTACTGATACTCTCTGGCCGGATTTTTCTCCAGAAGAATTAACTAAAGCCTTGGCTGTTTATCAAAGGCGCGATCGCCGTTTTGGCAAGGTTTGAAATAGCTTATTGGTTATTTGTTGTTGGTTATTGGTTGTTGGTTTTATAATTATAGCTTAGGTAAACTTTAGGGTCTCACACAGAGGCACAGAGGGAGGGGACAGCCCAGAGGGCTATCCCACAAGATTTTGCTGTGGATGTTTGATGAACAAATGATTTTAGCTAATTAGAAGATTGCTCATCACTTATTTGCCGAACCTTTTCTATAGGAAAGTTTAACCCAGTAGCAATTTGTTCTACAGTTAAACCCAACTTTAAAAATCCCAGTACCGAGCGTTCAAATTTTTCTTTAACTTCTTGTTCAACCTCTTGCTTTACTTCTTCTTTGACTTGTTCCCGAGCATCTTTTATTGCCTCTTGCTTTACTTCTTCTTTGACTTGTTCCCAAGCATCTTTTATTGCCTCTTGCTTTACTTCTTCTTTGACTTGTTCCCAAGCATCTTTTATTGCCTCTTCCCTGAGAGACTTATATAAATTGCTTTGCTTCCATTCACTTTCAGTATAAATCATCTTGCGCAACTCCTCCCGACTTTTGCTAGTAAATTTATAGACTAAGACCTTCTCAATTAATTCTATAACATCTCTTCTGAGAGATTCATCCTCTACCTCCTCTTGGGTTCTTTGTATTAATGGTTTTACCTGCTTGCTAGCTTTAGCTTCCGACTCCACCACTAATTTAACTATATCTAATTGTACTGAACCGGTTCCTATTCGGTCTAACTCATCTAAATAAATTTGTTTGAGCTGATTACTTGCTAGGAATGCTTGATAATGAATCGGTACGCCGGGGTCCAGACTTCGTTTGGCCCATACCACCACCGCTTGCCAATTTTGTTGCGGTTTGTATTGACCGATGTAAACAAATAATTCCGTCAGAAAGCGCCAGTAAAAATTATTATCCTTCTGGAACTGTACTTCGAGAAAATAGATTGGTTCAGAGGATTTTACATCGGTAGGTAAAAAGAGGCCATCCATAGTTCTAGCCAGTTCCTTGACTTCTACCGATGTAAATTGATAAGCTTGAGCTAAACTTGGTTGCTTGCCAATTAGTTCAAACAACAGTCCGGGACAGGTTTGAAATAGCTCATAGAAAATTGTATCCGTTCTCATTATATTGTTTCCTAGGGAAGAAGTAATAGACAATAGGCAAGAGGGAGTAGATTGAAAAAAAAGCTTGAAACCTTTATCTGGTCTGACTTATACTTTTCATAAGCTTGCCCTAGTTATAATTATATCAGGTTTTCGCACAGAAGCGCAATATAATTTTCGGTTGGGTTGAGAAAGGAAATCGTTATAATTTGCGGGGCCGCAATAGCCGCCAAAAGGTCTACGGTAGGATTAACCTAGAGCTTTTTGATATTGCTTAAATTCTCTAAAGCGTGAGAATCTTCTACCTCTTCAATAGCCGATTTGATTCGCTGCAATAGCTTTCGATCTCGTAATTTTGCTAGATCTTTCTGAAAACTTTTTCTAAATTCAGTCTTCATGACCATCTATAGCGCTTCGCTCTGGTGTAGTTACATGCTACATTTTTTGTACAAAAGTGCTGCATCTGCTGCATCACCTTTGTACAAAGCGAAAGGGGCGTTTTTATTATTAACCTCTTAATTGTTCATTGTTAATTGTTCATTGCTCATTGCTATAAAAGCTTAAAAATTTCATCTCTGCTGACAGGTTCAGTTTCTTTACCCTCTTCTATAGCTCTAACCATTGCTAGATCTTCTAAAGTTTCAGCAAGTAGATCGAAAATAGTGTCTCGTTGTTCTTGAAATCTTTCAAGAATGGCAGTTTTTACAATTTGCTTGAGTTGGTTTTCGGTTAAGCTGTCCAATGTGATCAAATTCTCTTTTTTTTTACTCTTTATTCCCAATTGTAGGTTGGGTTGAGGTAACTCTACCCAACAAAACCAAAAAATTTCTTTGAGTTTCTCTATCGCTATATAAACCTATTATTACACTTGACACAATTAAGATAGTAGAATAGATTTAAGCTTGCCCGTGGGGTGAGAAACCGGGTTTCTTACCAAAACCTCCATATTTATTCCAAAATAATAATAGAAACCCGGTTTCTTGGCTATTCCTTCTTTGTGTTATCTGCGCCTCTGTAGTTAATTGTTTCTACGCAACAACGCTGTGGTGGGCGATGCCCACCCTACATGGAGAAATAAAAAAAGTTGAAGTTAATTGAATTGATATTGAGATTTGTAAATTTATAGACTTTGAGTTTTTCTATGGCTCTATAAACCTATTATTACACTTTATTTTATCAAGATAGTAGAATAAATTTAAACTTGCCCGTGGGGTGAGAAACCGGGTTTCTTACCAAAATCTCTATATCTATTCCAAAATAATAATAGAAACCCGGTTTCTTGGCTGGAATCTATTGCGCCGCTCTTAGCGATCAGCTTCGCTGGCACGAAGGGATCGCAATCAAAATAAGGACAAGATTGTAGGTTGGGTTGAGGTAACGAAACCCAACAAAACCAAAAAATTAAATTATATTGAGTCAGAGCAACCCCAGGTTGCAGTATAACTATCAACTGTCCACTATCAACTGTCAACTGCTATATATTTGCTTTTAGCTATAACAAAACTTTACTCCCTCTTCCCTACTAATGAACAAATCTAGCTATCAGCAGCTCCTACCCTACGTAAAGCCCCAACTACCCACCATTGCCACTGCATTTGCTTGTACCCTTGCCTTTACGGCTTTCTGGCCAATTCTCGCATGGCTGGCAGGACGCATGGCTCAATATATCGGAGAGGGTGAGGTAAGGGCGATCGCCTCCCTTGCAGGAGTAGCGGCAGTAGTGTTTTTGGTTCGGGGCGCGGTCCAGTACGGACAGGATGTTCTCATGGCCAAAGCGGCCTTGAAAATAGCTTTAGATTTGCGTCAAACAGTCTACGGACACTTACAAAGACTGAGCATCGATTACTTTGAAACTGCCAAAACCGGTGACCTTTCCTATCGCTTAACAGAAGATATAGATCGCATTGGGGAAGTAGTCAACAAACTCTTCCACGACTTTATCCCCTGTATCCTCCAATTAATCGTAGTGTTAGGTTACATGTTCTACCTCAACTGGCAGCTCACGGTAGCTAGTTTCATTATTGCACCGTTAATGGCCATCTCCATCGGTGCTTTTGGGGAAAGGTTGTTGCAATATTCCCGCCGCAGTCAAAACCGCATCTCCAATTTATCATCCCTATTGACAGAAGTATTCAGCGGCATTCGCATAGTGCAAGCTTTTGCCGCCCAGGAATACGAAATTAAACGCTTTACCCTAGAAGCAGAGGAAAATCGACGGGCAAAATATTTGGCAGAGAAAGTGAAAGCGCTACAGTTCGTGGTGGTGGGCTTTTTAGAAGCTATGAGCGTAGTCTTTTTGTTCTTCCTCGGCGGTTGGCAAATATCTCAGAGCAATCTCACTGGCAGCGAGTTTATTAGTTACGTGGCTGGAGTAGCCATGCTCATCGACCCTATCGGTCATATTACCAGTAATTATAACGAATTCAAACAGGGACAAGCTTCTGTCAATCGCATTTTCGAGCTACTAGCCTTGAAACCCCTGGTAGTAGAACGAGAAGGAGCCATGGTTCTTCCTCCTATTACCGGCAAAGTTGAGTATCGTCAAGTGAGCTTTACTTATCCCAATAGTCGCAACTTAGAAGCAACTTCTGTGTTGCATCACCTCAGTTTTACGGTCCATCCCGGAGAAACTATCGCTCTAGTAGGTACTTCCGGTGCTGGTAAAACTACTATCGTCAATCTACTACCTCGGTTCTATAATCTAGATGGGGGACATATCTTGATTGACGGAATCGATATCAGAGAGGTTACTTTAACCAGTCTTCGCCGTCAAATTGGTATAGTGCCCCAGGAAACCGTGCTATTTTCCGGGACTATTGCCGCTAATATTGCTTTCGGCCACAGTGAATACAACTTAGAAGAAATTGAAACTGCTGCTAAAATCGCTAATGCCCATCAGTTTATTACTCAGTTGCCTCAAGGCTATTATACCTATGTTGGGGAAAGGGGAGTCAACTTTTCTGGGGGCCAAAAACAACGTATTGCCATTGCTCGTGCCATTCTTCTAAATCCCCAAATTCTGATTTTGGACGAAGCTACTTCAGCTTTGGATTCAGAGTCAGAAGCTTTGGTACAAGAAGCTTTGGAGCGAATTATGAACGAGAGGACTGTATTTGCCATCGCCCATCGTCTCGCGACAGTACGTCGGGCTGACAGGATACTAGTTTTGGAACAAGGGGAAATTATTGAGTCTGGAACTCACCAGGAGTTGCTCAAAGAAAATGGTCGGTACGCTCGCTTTCACGCCCAACAGTTTTCCTAGCTTAAGATTCATCCAGAGACCGATGTAAAGAAGCAAGAGGTGTATCTTTTGTAGGGTGCGTTCGTAACGCACCAGCCAGGATTATATAGCGCTACGCGCAATTCAAAATTCAAAATTCAAAATTCAAAAAGATGGCTATGACTAGGTTTCAGGCTTTATTAATGACAATACCTAAATGCGTAGTGCTATATCAATAGATTATTAGACATCTCAAGAAATTAGAGATGCAATTCTAATATACAAGGATTCAAAGCGATCCCGAAGGGATCCGCGGAGCGGTGCGCCAAGCTTGTAGTGCGATCGCACTAGATTTTTGGATATCAACCGCAGGTTGCTGTATAATATCAAATCTGAAAATGTTTGCTACAAATAGTTGATTCTATTGTAGGTTGGGTTGAGGTCACGAAACCCTTCGGCTACGCTCAGGGCAACGCCCAACAAACCCACTAAACTTGTGTTGGGTTTCGCTATCGCTCAACCCAAATCGGGTAAGTCAGAGGGATTACTCCCTCTTCGTCCCCTTAGAACCGTACAAGCAAGTTTCCCTGCATACGGCTCAACCAATTCCTTTAGGACTCAGTTATGTTCGCTACTTCTTTCCCATTCTCGCGGGTTTGTACCTTTTGGCTTTTGTCCCGTTTCCTGGAGGGCTTTGTTTTCCCGATTTTCAACTTAGCTTGTATATCAGGATTGGCAGCGCCCAAGGCATGTATGGAGTGGTGGCAGTTCTCATGTACGTATACGAGGTTGTCGTATGTGTCTTTACCACCAAGGTGTTTTGGTTGGATATGATGGAGATGCATATCTCCCATTCCTAACCCTTGATTGCACCATGGACACTTGTATTCCTGTTGTGATGCAATCTTATTTTTCCCTTTGGAGAACCTACCCTTCGCTGTTGCTTCTTCCTGTTTAGCTCTTCGCTTTTCCCAGTACTCTTTCAATGAAGGGTCGTCGGGACTGTTTTTGTATGCAACTAACGTGTGACGTTGGATAGGAATCCATGCGAGTTTTTCTACATAGAGATGCTCCTTTTCTTTGTCTCCAAATACCCATTTGTCTTTCCTCCCTGGACATAGACACCCGAAATATTTATCTACAATCCATTCTCCTGATTTCTTGGGATGGGTTCTTTTACCCCATCTCATCAATTTCCACCAGACATAACTGTCAAGTTCGGAGAAAGTCTCTTTGGCAACTACACCCTGATGATAATTCCCCCACCCCCTTAGTTTTGGGTTGAGGTCTTTAACTATCCTTGCGGCTGGTTTCCCTTTGAAACTTTTGAACAGTTCCTTTAGCCCTTCTTTGAATTTACGTATATTTTTCTCGGAAGGTTTAATAAGGGTTATCATGCCTGATTTACGACTTGTGGTCTTGAATTTACGGAAGTTCCATCCTAGAAAATCAAAGCCATCTTTTAGATGTCTTATATTCGTTTTTTCTTCAGATATTTCTAATCCTCTTTCGGATAACCAGTTTGAAATGGTTTTCTTAGCTACTTCCGCATCTTCCTTGCTTTCCGTTAGGATTACAAAGTCATCGGCATAGCGGATTATTGAACGGTTACTATCGTTGTACCAGAATCCTCCGTCTATCTTCCGGGAGTCTTTATTCCACCTGTACTTAATCCCAAGGGCTTCTTCCATGCCATGCAGAGCGATGTTTGCCAGCAATGGGCTAACTATGCCCCCTTGCGGTGTGCCTGTTTCGGTATCATAAAATACATCCTTGTGGACATATCCTGCCTTCAGCCATTGTTCCACAAGTTTTTTGGCGGGGAAGTTTCCTATTTTTTCCATTAGTGGTTCGTGTGCTATATTGTCGAAACATCCAGAGATGTCCGCGTCGAGCACCCACCATTTACGGTTTTTCTCGCCCCTGATATTTTGGAAAATCCTCTGTCTTGCATCATGGGTGCTGCGGCCCGGTCTGAAACCATAGGATGTGGGTTCAAATTGGGCCTCCCAGTGAGGCAAAGTGTGCATTCTTGATGATGCCTTGTATGCATCTGTCAATCATGCTGGGGATTCCTAGGGGTCTTTTTTACCGTTGGATTTTGGGATATATACTCGTCGTGTAGGTATGGGTTTCCAACTCTTGTATTTGGTTAGGGCATCGACGACCCTACCCCTGGCTTGTGGATTTAATTTAGCCACTCTATCAATTCCAGGGGTGTTTTTTCCTTTGTTGAGCTGTGCTGCCTGTTTTACTGATGTGAGTATGTTGGAGTAACTACGGAGCATCAATCTCTGTAATTTATTCACCTTTTTCCAGTCGCCTACCTGAGTCGCTCGGAAAATCCTACGTCTAAGCTTCTTGACCATCCGGTGGGCTTTGGGCCAATTGACCTTGTACCATTCGGTGGTTTGTTTAGTTACGATACCGTCCTCTATCGAGTTCGATTCCATCTTTTCCTTTACAATTTAAGAGTTAGGTTTTGGATTCCTCGCTCGGAATCAGCTGCCAAAAGTCAGCACCCTTTCGAGTTGGGGAATTATCCCTTATCCAACCGCTTTTGACTTTCGTTTTCGCGCAGCCTTTCGGCTTGTTGGCCTTCGCTTCTTTTGGCTATCTTCTGCCGGACTGAGAGTTATACCTCTTCTTACGATTTGGCTACCATTTCCTATCGACCTAGGGAGTGGACTCAATCCGGTTTACCCGGTTACACACAAAGAAGATACGAGTTGAGGGTCACCGTCTTTACGCCAAGCCCGCGGGGTTCTACTAACTCGTCAGGTTAGTAATCGACTATCCATGTAGGATTGGATTAGTCCTTGGACTGTTACATCCATTACCGCTTTGGCGGATGTATCAATATTTTTGACGCTTGCAACGATTCCTTTCGTTGACCTGTCAACTCTACCCCGTTGCGATGTCTCCCCTCGCGGTATTCGGGTTGACTTACGCATTAACCGTCTAGCTATGATACAAACTGGTTCGGGAATCACGACAGCCTTTGTTCGGTTATCCGTACAAGCAATACGTGGGATTTCTTGTTTGGAATCCGTTTTGGACCATCTTGTCCATCCCAGGATGTACCTTCAGGTGGGGTCAGGCTTTGAACCCTAAGCCTATGCTGGGGTCGGCCCCAGGCTTCTTTGAGCGCCTCTCGGTCGCCCCCTACAAATTATTATAAC
>JH610606.1 GCA_000252485.1 Prochloron didemni P4-Papua_New_Guinea
GGGGAGGGGGATAAACCTATTCTATTTGAATTACAATGGTAAACCAAGAATTATATCCTACAGAGAAATCACCTAAAATAGTTTCCTTGTTCTTGATAATAGCAATAGTTTCTTTAGCTTTAGCAGCAATATTTGTCAAGTTAAGCGAGGAAGAAATCAATCCCAATGCTGTGATATTTCATCGCTCCTGGATTGCCACGATTATTTTTGGGTTGTGGAAACACTTCCGCACTTCAAATCAACAAACTTCTGAAGAGCAAAATATACAATCAGAATCTGACAAAAACCCTATACTGTGGTTACTGTTAGGGGTAGGAGTTTGTTCCTTAGCTACTCAGTATTGCTGGGTTTGGTCTTTAACTCAAACAGGAGCAGCTAATGCAACTCTACTGCGCAATTTTACCCCCGTCTTTACCATTTTAGCTGGATGGCTGTTGTTAAAGCGACAATTTAATAATAAGTTTTTGCTTGGGGCCGCGATCGCAATCGGGGGAGTAGCGGTAATGGGATTCAACGATTGGCAGGTTTCTTCTGATGTGCTGCAAGGTGATCTATTAGCTTTGTTTTGTGCCGCATTCTACAGCGGTACATTACTAATGGTAGAACACCTTAGAACTAAATTAGATGTTACAACTATTTTGCTCTGGCGTTGCGCTGTTGGCACTGTATTAACAATACCCACTTTATTCATTGATATCCATAGAATATTTCCCTATTCAATGGGTGGATGGTTGGCAGTTATCGCCCTGACAGTTGTTTGCCAAGTTTTGGGACAAGGAATGCTCTACTACTGTCTTAAGCGACTGTCTGCTAGCTTTGTGAGTATTACGCTGTTAACTGAACCTATTATTACTGCTTATTTTGCTTGGCTCTTCTTTTCGGAAACATTAAGTTTCCGAAAAGTTGTGGCTTTTGCTGCTGTTTTGCTAGGTATTTACTTAGCTAAATCCAGTTC
>JH610607.1 GCA_000252485.1 Prochloron didemni P4-Papua_New_Guinea
ACAGCACAAATATAGCGCTACGCGCAATTCAAAATTCAAAATTCAAAATTCAAAATTCGGCTATGACTAGGTTTCAGGCTTTATTAATGTCCTAACCTAAATGCGTAGTGCTATATCAATCCATTGATTAATCTGGATCTTGTCCTCAAAAAGTACAACATTATTGCTTGAGAAGCCCTTACTCTTATAAGAGTAGCGATCGCCCGATAAAAACAATTTATCTTTGTTCCGCTTTAGGAGCTTTTAATTATGAAGAATTATAAAGCTAAATGCTAGAAACCCAACAAATCACTTATAATGAAAATTGGCAAGCTCGATCAATCACTCAACCCATGCAATACGAAGCTATTTATGAAAATGGCCAAATAACATGGTTAGCCTCCAAACCTCCTCTAAAATCGGCTCGAATTACGATCTCAATTCTAGAAGAGATCCCACCCCAACCCCAAAAACGCCGTCACCCGTCACCTTTAATTGCTGGTAAGGGAAAAACATTAGGAGACTTGGTAAATCCCCTTGTTAATGACCTGGACTGGGAATGTCTGAAATAATTGTCCTAGATACCCATATCTGGATCTGGTATATTAACCGAGAATTAGAAAAATTTCCTTCTTCCTGGTTAGAAATCATAGAAACAGCTAATCAAGTAGCAATTTCAACCGTATCTTGTTACGAAGTCGCTTTAGCTCAACAAAGAGGACGTTTAATATTACCATTACCTGTAAATCAGTGGTTTCAATACGCCTTAGAACCTTCGGGAATCTCCCTTTTACCCTTGACTCCTGCGATAGCCGCTTGTGCGGTTAATTTATCACCCATTCATCGAGATCCATTTGATAGAATTATTATCGCTACAGCTATTGAATATCAAGGGAAATTAGCCAGCATTGATGGGGTTTTTCGTGAATATCCAGAATTGGTAACGTTGTTAATGACTTAGTGTCGGCTTGGTGGTAGTTTAGTTCTAGCTAAATATAGCAGTTGACAGTTGATAGTTGACAGTTGATAGTTATACAGCAACCTGCGGTTGCTCTCACTCAATACTTAACACGTTCATAGGCCCGTATATAATGTACCTCATGACCAAGGAACCCTATATATTCATTTTATAGCTAGAACACAATCATGAAAAAAGATTTTAAAACACTAAGTTATTAGCAGATTTCATTGCATTGGCTAGCCCAGGAAACTTGTGTTGGGCGGTCCCTGCACTTCGACTACGCGGCCCCAGAGGGTCGCCGAAGGGCAGTGACCGCGACAGTCGAAGGGTTTCCCTATCGTAATCGCCAACCTACAAATTCTGGTCTTCAAAGTCTAACCAA
>JH610608.1 GCA_000252485.1 Prochloron didemni P4-Papua_New_Guinea
TTTTGGCTCTTTTAACCGCAGATGAAACCGCAGATGAACACAGATGAACGCAGATGAGTTATGGCAATTCCCAATGAACAATTAAGAGGTTGAGCAGAAAAATGGGCAACTTACCCTAAAATCATGGAAGAAACCCGGTTTCTTCGCTGAAATAATAATCTCTAGTTATTATTTTAATACTATATAACTATATATTTAGAAAATGAGTTGGATAGAACAATAGCCAAACCAAACATGAATCTTCTGGTTGGTTGGGTTTCGTGACCTCAACCCAGTCTACAATAGAATCTTGAACTCTGCTAAATTCAGAGAAAAAAAATTAAAAAACAGATACAATATACTATTGTGGTGGATGTAAATAGCTATAGGCTAGATAGAATAATGGAAGTAGAGTTGCAAATTATTTATCATTTGGAACCAAGGTTAACTTAACTTGCCTGCATAAGTTACTAAAAGCCGTTCATCTTTAATAGGATAACACCATGACTACAGTGCGGATTGCTTTTTCTGGAACGCTATGACGATTTGTTGATTATCAAAAAGAAGTTTCTCTAGAGGCAGAAACCATC
>JH610609.1 GCA_000252485.1 Prochloron didemni P4-Papua_New_Guinea
CCTGGGGACGATTCGGGATTTGGTGGATAATAGTGGGGAGGTGATGAATCACTATATCTATGATTCTTTTGGCAATGTTATTGCTCAGACGGATAATACAGTGGAAAATCGCCGTCTGTTTACTGGGCGGGAGTTTGATTTCGAGACGGGGCTGTATTATTATCGGGCGCGGTATTATTATTCTCCTACGGGTCGGTTTCTTGGTCTAGATCCTATTGGGTTTGAAGCTGGCGATAGTAATTTGTATCGCTATGTGGGGAATCAGCCCATAGATATCGTCGATCCGACGGGATTATATGGCCGCGTAGTCTCCCAAGTACGTCTTATTAAATATCGGGCAAATGGAGTTGAGAAAAATACACCTAATATGGGACAAGTATATAGGCATTTGCGCAGAGGAGAATCGATTGATATCCGTTTCGATCTAACAACTGCAGTAATAGTATACTCTATAATCCAACGTCGAAGCAACGCCCCTGACCCTTATGGAGGTAAATATCGAGGTGATCAGTCTGGACACATCGTTCCCGCTCTGCTTGGCGGTCGAAATAGGAAAAACAACGTGTTTTCTGAAAATGCATATATTAACCAAGTTGACCACAAAAAATTTGAGGGAAAAGTGAATCGCAACCTTAATAATAATAATCCTTGTAATCCTCCATTAGGACTAACGTATAAAGTTTGCTTACAGTATGACCAAAATATAATCCGCAGAGAGCACCCATTATTTCCTCTCAGACCCACTTCTTTTTATATAGACGCCCAGTTTACTAATCCAAAATACAATGATACATTTCAGTCTGGAAATCCCATTAGTTATTAGTTAGCGGGACTTAGACACTTTTTAGCCCCGTTGGGGCCGAAAAGCTCTCTGGGAGAGGGAAATACGTGTTCTGGCTCGAAAACGCTTGAAACCCAAGTGGAAATGAGATTTATACTAAATCAACCTCAAACCCTTACTATGACTTCATTTAAGTCTAAAATTGTCCTTGTTTTTTCCAAGTCCCATTATTAGGAATATCTTAAGAAGGTTATTCAACAAGCCCTAGATAAGGGTTTCAGAAGCAATTATTACCATGTCTATTAGATAATTCCTCATCTAATTCAAAGTAAAATTTACTGAAATAAGAAGGTTTACAATGCAACAGTGGTACGAGCTCCTATCCAAAATCGAAATATATCAATATGAAGTTGATGAACCTCAAGAAATATGGACTGAAACAGATTGGCTAGAATTTGAAAGTGAAAACAACCTAATCTTGCCAGCATCTTATAAAAATTTTTGTCAAGTTTTCGGCACAATAGAGTTGAATAAAGCTCAAATAATTTGCTGTCCCAATGTAAAATTTTATCAAAAAAATATAGCAATTATTAAAGATGAATTAGAATATCAGATAAAGCTAGGTATCATAAATTCGCCAGAATCGATGCTGGAATTGCTGGATTCTGGATTTGTATTTGGCTATACTTCTCGGGCTCATATTTATTTATGGGACATGAGAACTTATAGCAAATCGGATCTAAGTTGTGATATTTATTTCCTTGGGCTTGACGAATATCCTCTTGTTTTGTATCCAATGGGTCGTAACTTTTTTGAATTTATCCACGACTTTTGCTTAGGAGCTAAGTATCATAAACATCTACCACAACATCTACGTCCAAGAAGAAGCCGTCCCTGGGTTGGCTCGCGCTTCATAATAAGTGATCTTTGGCTAAAGTGAGTTGATTGGTCAGACTGAGATTGCTACTGGTGCAATTTTGATAGATAAGGGTTTCAGAACCAATTCTTACCATCTCTATTAGATAAGGAAATGGGGAACCATTCCTTGACAAGCGTTATTTTTACGGTTCTAGGATTGACCAAATTTTAGCGCAGGAAGATGCTAATGATGGTGTGTTTTGGTATTTGAGCGACCATTTGGGAACAATTCGGGATTTGGCGAATAATAGTGGGGAGGTGATGAATCACTATATCTACGATTCTTTTGGCAATGTTATTGCTCAGACGGATGAGCAGTTTGAAAATCGCTATTTGTTTACCTCCCGAGAGTTTGATTTTAAGACGGGACTCTATTTCTATCGAACTCGTTACTACAATGTTTTATTGGGGCGATTTTTGAATGAAGACCAAATTAGTTTTGCTGGTGGAGATGCTAACCTATACAGATATGTTGGTAATCAACCATTAAGCCTAGTAGATCCCTCTGGGATGACATCTGTTGAGCTAACAGCACTGTTAAATATTGCTCAACCTGTTCTTCCGGCACGTAAAATTTACGAATATCCAGAATCTCTATCTCTTAATTACGCCATAGCATTTGCCAAAGCAACAACTTGGTTTTATCTGATAACACAGCGAGAAGAACGTTCATCTAGAGATTTTCCCAATAGAATCCGTCCGTTTCCTTGGTTGATTTCCGCACCTCTTAAAGGTCCTGGAGGAAGATCGGCCCTCCGACCTTCTGGTAACAGTGGACCAACACCCACGATAGACCTTCAAGAGGATCGCTTTCGTGGCAACAGTCGTCATGAGACTCCTGGTCATGAACGAGCCACAGAAATCAAGTTTGAATACCCAGGTAACGATGATGATTCTTGTCCTCGACCTATTCCTGATTTGTTACCAGCAAAAGAACCAACGTTAGAAGATGCACCCGACTATCGACCAATTCAAGAACAACCCGATATCGATCCTCCTCGGGGAAATCCGAAACCTTTACCTCGGTGGATTCCAGCAACAGTAGATTTATTGAGAAGATTATTATTCCCCGAACGGAAAAGAATCTAGCCTCTACCTTCGTAGGTCTCTTCTATAAGATTGCCTTTTGCTAATTTATAGCAGTATTATAGACATAGACCTTGTTTTCTAATACATATTAAACGGAAAAATCATGTACGGTCTCACTGAAGCAGAATATAAAGTCCAAGCAGAACCCATTCTCAGAAAAGTCTTCGTTAACGACGACCCTTTTAGGGAGACTTTTTCCCCAAATATTATTGAACGTGTCATTGTTTATCCCTGCGATATTGACATTGAGCCACCACTTCTGGATGGCTTAATTGCGGCAGCATCTAGTATAGGAGACAAGGGCTGCTACCTAACCCAGCTATGGCAATCAAAAGGCCATGTTAACCACTGCTACATACCGATACAGGAGTTGTTGGGCAATGATGGTTATTTTTGTGAACATGAGAAACTAGTTGAAGCTGGAATAAATATGAATTATATGCCAAAGTATGTTATGTATTGAGAAAGAGGTTTATGGGGTGTGATGGTTTCCCACGAACATCATGGGATCTTGGGTGGTTCTCCTGAGTTTATCGAAAAAATTCATGAAGTAGTACCAGATCTATACGAGCAAGTCAATCTTTTTTTAGACAGATTCCAATATTTTAAAGCTTATGGGTTGAACCCTAAATTAGGATGGTTGCCTGGATTGTTAACACACGTCTATGGACAAGAAACTGCCGAGAGAATGTTACAAGAAACAGGATTACCATGAGGTAAAACAGCTATAAGGAATAGTATTCGATTCCGCTAGTCGTATCACTCAGATTACAGATATCGCTATGTGGGGAATAGTCCAGTTGATTTAAGAGATCCTTCTGGGCTAGATGTGTGGATTGAAGGTCCTTCAGGTGACGAACCGCCTTTTCATCAAAGTATTAATGTTGGCGATCCAAATGGTCAATACACTAGTTTCAGCTTTGGTACAAGCCTGCCGAATGTCTTATCAGGATCGGTATATATCGATGACGTTCTCGGGGGAAAAATTGAGAGATATCTAAGAACAACTCCTCAACAGGATCTTGAGATATTTCAAATGCTATGGGGTCAAGTAGGTAATTCCGGACAATATTTAATCGTAACTGAAAATTGTCGTACTTACAGCAACTCACAATTTTCCGAAATCAAACAAAGATATGGTTTGAGAGAGCTATCGGAACAAGAAATAGAAGCAATCCAAAGAGATATAATACCCAGGGAGTTTCCAACTCGTATAGTAAGTCCAACCACAGGTGGTTCTTCTTATTTAGGATCTAGACGTTCCAATTCAAGTGCAAGCAGATCTTCTAGTTCAAGTACAACCAGCTCTTCTAGTTCTACGACTAATAGCTCTAGCAGCGATCATTATCCAAGTCCCAGCGGACCAACAGTTCCAGTACCTCGGTATTAATCCAATATGACTTTAAACAAAAATTCATTTACCCATTACAACAATGAAAAATCTAGCTACTTTATTTTTAGCAGCAATTTTCCTGTACTTTGGCTCGTTTTTTTCCTTTGCTACATTTGCTACACCAATTTCAAATTTTGAGTTGAGCGTTGTTATGATTATGTCAATCCTATTTAATATTGGCTCAATTCAGTGTTTTTCCAAACTTCCTAATAATCAAGTCAGTTGGCAATTTATTCGCTGTGTTGGTAGATTATTATCAGAGTTCTTGATAATTTATACCATCATCAGATTTTTTTCATATGTACAGTAAATCATCCCGCTTTGATGCAACGCCAAGGGCTTTTCGCAGATAAACTGTTGCTTGTTTTAAGTTACCTTTTTGTTTTAAAATACGACTAAGATTTAATAATTATTCAGAATAAGGTTTGTGATTTTGAGGTTTTAGTGGTGATTTTTGAATATTCTCTTGTTTATCTAACTTTTTTTCATTCTCATTATAACTAAATCTATTACTCTCAATTTCTTCATAAGGTTCCAAACTAATCAACTGAGCAATTTCTTCTGTTTGAAACCCTAAAGCCATGGGACGTTTCACCCCAGGAAGAACCTGCAGGTCATACAGTTCCGTCACTATACCTTCAAACCTAACCCAATGAACTATAGCTCCCGTATTCAAATCCACCACCATCAAGCCGCAGCGAGGTTCTGTATCCTTCTCTGCCAATAACTCATCTAGGGGCAAACTGGAGAAAGTTTTATCCCCATCCCTGGGTTTCGACAAGCCGACGATGGCATAATCTTGCCAAAAGGCCAAACCCCGCAAATATCCCGGACAGAAAGCCACCGCTTCAAACTTGCCGGTAGCTAGATCCAGATAGCCCAACTCTCCTTTCCCAGAATTGTGTAACCACAGTTTTCCCTTATACCAGCGGGGAGAATGAGGCATGGATAAGCCAGTAGCAATTATCTGGTTGCTGGCCACATCTATCACTAGTCCTCCATCGACTCTCTGGTCTCTCCACCCATCTACTAAATCGGACCTACTGCAAGCGGTAACGTAGCCGGGACTTCCATCTACCATGGCCAAACCGTTAAGATGACAGCGGTCTTCATTAATGATGCGAGAAATAAAACTCGGTTTCCAGAGAGGTTGACAACTTTTATAATGGCTTACGGTAGCTAAACAGTTGAGCAAAGTGCTGACAAAGATTATCTTTCCATCCCTATCTATGGCCACATCGTGAATATCTAAATCGCCGGTAGTGTAGCCAATACGAGGAATGTAAAGTTTGTCGTGATTTTGATATAATTGTCCTGGTTCCAGAGCATTGTCTAACTGCCAGAGTTGATATTTACAACTGAGATAGAGCCGTTCTGGGGTGGCATGTAAACCCATGGCGCGGTCATAAAGGCGTTGGTAACCAGAAAGTTGCCCCGACTCATTGACTCCCAGAAAGAAGAGTTGACCGGTTTGATAGGTAGTGAGGGCAAGGCTGATGTTTTGTTGGGCTAGCCATTGAGGAAATTCACGGGAGGAGAATATTTCTGTGGGTGGTTTTTTGTTCATTTATAGCAGTTGATAGTGGATAGTGGATAGTGGATAGTGGATAACTGCTTATCCATCATTTTAGCGGTAATTTTTTAATATTCTCTTCCTTATCTAACTTTGTTTCATTCTTATGAAAACTCAATCTATTGCTCTGA
>JH610610.1 GCA_000252485.1 Prochloron didemni P4-Papua_New_Guinea
CTGAAGAGGTTATTGAGCAAATATCTCTAGAAGAGGTTATCTCAGAAGTACCTGCCGAAGAGATTATCTCAGAAGAACCTGTCAAAGAGATTGCCTCAGAAGTACCCGTCAAAGAGATTATCTCAGAAGAACCTGCTGAAGAGGTTATTGAGCAAATATCTCTAGAAGAGGTTGTCTCAGAAGCACCTGCCGAAGAGATTATTGAAGAAGTTGCTGTGGAAGAGATTGTCTCAGAAGCACCTCTAGAAGAGGTTG
This sequence comes from Prochloron didemni P4-Papua_New_Guinea, assembly GCA_000252485.1. Lineage (GTDB taxonomy): Bacteria > Cyanobacteriota > Cyanobacteriia > Cyanobacteriales > Prochloraceae > Prochloron > Prochloron didemni. The sequence continues at coordinate 256 of JH610610.1, forward strand.
TTGAAGAAGCACCTGCCGCTGTCTATGAAATTTTGATGGGTTCTAGTACAAGTCAGTTGGTTTTTGTGCCGAAGACTCTAACCGTTCATCCCGGTGATACCGTTAAGTGGGTTATGAACAAGTTTGCCCCCCACAACGTTGTCTTCGACGATAAGAAGATTAGCCCAGAGCAAAAGCCTTTTGCTCAAGCTCTTTCCAACAAAAAGTATTTCATGAAGCCTGGAGAGACTTACGAGAGAGTTATCCCCAAGGATATGCCTGCTGGAACCTATTCATATTACTGTGTTCCTCATCGTGGTGCGGGCATGGTGGCTAAGTTGATTGTAGAAAGATAAACTGCCAATTGATTTTTTTTTGATGAAAGGGCGATGGTTCACCATGGGCCCTTCTTTTTATTGAGGTAATATAGCAATGAACAATGAACAATGAACAATTAACAATTAACAATTAACAATTAAGAGTAAGTTGGTAACTCCTGCTATTCTTTGGGGGACTTTGGGATAGGCGATCGCCACTTTTATCGGTGTAGCC
>JH610611.1 GCA_000252485.1 Prochloron didemni P4-Papua_New_Guinea
TTTGGGCAATTTTTTACAATGAACAAGGAAACAAACCAACAACCAACAACCAACAACCAACAACCAACAACCAACAACTAACAACCAACAACCAACAACCAACAACTAACAACAATTTACAAATCTGGTTCAATCCCAAGAGCGCGTAATTGTGCGGCCAATTTTTCCGCTCTTTCTTTTTCTTGTTCTGCTAATTGTCGTTCTAAATCTGCTCGTTGTCGTTCTTGTTGTATTTTTTCTTCTGGAATAGGAATCCAATTATCGTCTAGATCGTACCAACGTAACCATAGTCGAGTACTCAGATCCAAATAATTGCCTTGCCACAGTCCTAAACCGAGCTGTATTTCCTCAATCCACAGACGAGGTTCTTCTAATTCTAACTCAAGATAACGTCCATTTATCAGCTTAAAAGCTTGCATTTTACTGCTATATTCGTCGAAGACAAAGTAATAGGGTATTTGCAAAATTTCCTCATATACTTGCCACTTAGTTGGTGGTCCATCTGTCCTAGGTAATGTTTGTCCTAAATCTTCTTTTTCTGTTCCTGGTAACAGCAACTCTACTACGACAAAAGGATGTACTTTTTCGTCCCAGACTACGTAACTAAGTCTCAAATCTCGCCCTTGATAAAGACGGTCTACTCCTAGTACAGCAAACCAGTCGGGACGTTTATGCCAATTAGGATGATTCACATCGTAGTAAAGATACAAATCCCTGGCCACTAAAATGTTATTTATAGTGTAATTGGGAGGGCGAAAAGTATCTTCTAGTAAACGAGATTGTACGAGATGATATTGGTTTGGCAATCCTGGCTCCTCTGGGTCTTCACAGGGAAGGTCGTACATTGTCGGTAAGACTTTGGCCGACCGATTTTCGGCTTCGGTTTGATACATAGTTTTACCCAATTAATAATTTTTCTTATAGATTTTTATTATTTTCGTTGCCACATTCGCTTATCAAATTTAAATATTGTTGGTGGATCCAAATTAAATTTCAAATCTGGATGTTCGGGGTTGAGTATATAATTATACTCAACCGGAATAATTGCAGAAGGAACTTTCAGAATAGGAGTTTGTCGAGATTTCAACCATTTACCGCCAATTTTTTGAAGAAGAGGATAGGCTGATTCTTCTTGCCAATTTTCAGGTAAACTATTAATACCTATTTCTTCCATAAGAGAATCATCAGGAAGCCAAGCCTTAATAGCAACTAAAGGAATTTTATCGCTCTCGGCGTGAACAAAAATTTCTAGGGAAGCTAAGGCTAAACTTTGAGCCGTATAAACTACTTTAAAACCTTTAGGAGTCCAACGACTTGACACATATAAACCTCCCTTTCCTGAAAAGGCAGTATTTTGATGTTTACTCTTACAGATTCGCCAAACTTCCACTAACCAAATATCCCATATTCAGCACGATAAAGCAGTTCTTCCACCTTTTTTGCTCCTGCATCTGTTTTCAAAGCTTCCAAAGGAGTTTCACCCCCTAAAGCGACTTTAGGAGTGGATAACCACCGTTCTGTTTCCTCTTTATCTTCAAAAAGTTCTAATGCTTGATTGATAATGGGCTGAAACGGCTCATATTGGTTTTGTTTACAATCAGTAGGGGCTTTACGAGTGAATAACTCAAAAAATTCCAATACTTGATTGATAATGCGCTGAAACGGCTCATATTGGTTTTGCTTATAATCAGCTCGGGCTTGCATTATAGGTTTCATGCTATTTCTCGGGAAAACGGAAACCGCCCCCCCCTGTTTCCCCCCCAGTGGG